>JBFMBK010000004.1 GCA_040755295.1 Bacillota bacterium
TGGTAATGCCCGGCGACAACGTCACGATAGACATCGAGTTGATCACCCCGATCGCGATTGAAGAGGGACTTCGGTTCGCGATCCGTGAAGGCGGCCGGACGGTCGGCTGCGGTGTGGTCACCGGGGTAAGAGAATAGTCACGGACTAAGTCCTCAGTCGAAAGTCCTCAGTCCTCAGTCAGGAACAGGGAACGGAAACGGGATTGGGGGTTACGATTTACGGTTAGGTCCTCAGTCAGGGGATGGGGAAAATGAGTTATGAGTTACGGGTTAAATCCTTGATTGAAAGTCCTTGATTTTAAAAGGACTTGTGACTTTCGACTCGCGACTCGGAACTCGGGACTGTTTGGCACATACTACGGCTTGCGTTTTGCAGGAGTAGTTGCTATAATACTTCCTGGTGTCCGTGATGTAAAGACACCGCTTTATAAGGTTTACAAAAGCCGTTCCGCGATAGCTCAACGGTAGAGCATCCGGCTGTTAACCGGAGGGTTGCAGGTTCGAATCCTGCTCGCGGAGCCAGAAAATTTCCCGCCCGCAAAACCTTGGTACAAGGATTTGCGGGTGTATTATTTTCTTGACAGGTTCCGGATGACCAGGTATACGCTTTTACTTTCACTGGGATGTTTCTCGGCTTTATTTTCCTCCACGGCTTCAAATAAGAGACAACCAATAAGGAGAGTAGAATAGCAAAACTAATCGCAGTGCCGATGAACAACATTTGCCGATTTCTAAGATAAGCCGGGTTCTGAAGGGGATGAAGGGTGTCGGAAAATATTTCAGGAAATGAATCGTGAATCCACACACGCATGAAATTAGCACCGAAAAGAATTGCTGAAACATTTCCGAACCATTTGGCAATAACCCAATAATGTTTCGTAAGCCCCCAATGTGTCCGTATGGCAAGCCAGATACCTGTCATCAGAGAACCGAATGCACCGGGGATAATTAAGAACCAGTCAAAGTACTGGATAAATAAATGTGCCGCATAGATCAGTTTTCCGTCCGTGAAAAATGTCGTCGAAACGGCTAACAGAAGCGTGCCGAATAGACCGCTGAAATAAACAATTACGGCGATGATATGTATTATCAGCCACCCGTTTTTCTGCTTATTGCTTAATTTTTTAGACATAAATTTTCCGATCATCACCAGGATGAGAGTCAGCACGACCAGCATGAGAAGTGTTGTCAATATGTCGAGTAACACACCCATTTAATACCACCCGCTTCTTTTTGTGACACGAAGCATTGCAGCCTATCCAATCATTTGTCCGGATTCAGAAGGGATCTCTCCGTATTTTAACTGCAGCGGTCCCTTCGGCGTTTGGCAACCTCAATCGACCTCGCGAAGCATCTTTTCCATGGAAATTATGCGGGCGCGCAGGTCCGACAGATCCTCAGCCATCTTCCGCTGTACTGAAACGGCTTCCTCCGCAAGTTTCCGATACGCTTCGTCCCTGGCGATTTCAGCCATGCTTCGGGTTTTAGCTCGGGAAGTCTTTAATGCTTGCCATATCACCACCACAGCCAGCACGGTTAACATCGTTAAAATGGCAAGCACAAAGCCCATCCCGGCAAATGTCGTATTCATTTATTATCCTCCTTTCCACTATTAGCTTCCGAACCGCCGCCGGCTTTCGCAATAGCAAGTGTATTTGCCGCTTCGGCGATGCTCTCCGGACTTATGCGCAGCGTAAACGGTGTCACTTCGTAATAGTTCATTGCTTTACCGTCATCCGACAATTCCATTTTACCCGCCACCAACCCGGCGTTCTCTAAACGCTTTAAGTGCATGTACAGTAACGGCCGGCTTATCATAACCTCACGGGCGAGCTGACTGACATGGATACGCCTGCCTGTCAATAAGGCGATGATCTTTATCCGGTAAGGATTGGCCAGTGCTCCCAGTATTTTAATCAGGTCATTTCCGGATGGCGACATCGGTTTTGAATCACTTTTTCCATTAATTCTTACCCCTCCTCTCCGTCGTCAATGTCCAGCGTATATGAGATCTCTTCGGAAGGATTATAGATGCTTCAATCCTTTCATGTGTAATAATAATATTACACGTATAAGCGTAACATGTCAAGGCTGACTTTACCGAACCCAATACTCACGGGGGTGTTTTACCCCGGGAGGCCGTTGGGCGTGTAAGTTTACCTGGATCGGAAGCGGGAAAGAAAGACAGCATCCTGCCCGCGGAATCAGAGATTGAGACCGTCGGAAAACCGGCGAATTTTTTTATTTTTGTTTAAAAACGGGAAAACTTAGCAATACTACACGTTAACGATACGACCGTCAGAAGGCAGAAGAAGAAGGTAGAAGTGTAGAAGGTAAGAAGAAGTATTGGGTTATGAGTCTCGAGTTACGAGTCTTATTCTACATTCTATATTCTGACCGTCTTAGCCGATCAGAAGAGGCTATTCTGTTTTCAAACCTTGAACATTGAACTTTGAACCTTGAACGTCTTTTTGTGAGGAGGAGCAATTGTGGGTTGGTTTCCGGGCAACTTTGCCGGTATCCTGACCGTTATCCAGGTTTTTTTCGGGGTGGTTATCGGACTTTATTTTTGGAACCTGCTTAAGGCGCAACAGAGCGGTAAGGTGGTGGTAAAACGGGATTCGCACCGCGAGGTTGAAAAGCTCCGCCAGTTGAGGGCGATCTCGCTCACCGAGCCGCTTGCGGAAAAGACGCGCCCTCAGGACTTCAGCGAGCTTGTCGGTCAGGAAGAGGCGGTCAAAGCCTTAAGGGCGGCGCTTTGCGGCCCGAATCCGCAGCACGTGCTTCTTTACGGCCCCCCGGGGGTCGGTAAGACGGCGGCTGCCAGGCTGATTCTGGAGGAGGCCAAAAAAAACGACAGGTCGCCGTTTAAAAAAGAAGCGAAATTCGTGGAGATGGATGCAACCACCGCCCGGTTCGACGAGCGGGGAATCGCCGATCCGCTCATCGGGTCGGTGCATGATCCCATATACCAGGGCGCGGGACCGCTGGGGGTCGCCGGTGTTCCGCAGCCAAAACCGGGCGCGGTGACCCGCGCTCACGGCGGCATCCTCTTCCTAGACGAAATAGGGGAACTTCATCCCATCCAGATGAATAAGCTTTTAAAGGTGCTTGAAGACCGGCGGGTTTTTCTTGAAAGCGCTTACTACAGTCCCGAGGATATGAATACGCCCGCCCACATCCACGATATGTTTCAAAACGGGCTGCCCGCGGATTTCCGCCTGATAGGCGCCACCACACGCCAGACTGAGGATATCACGCCGGCGATCCGGTCCCGGTGCGTGGAAATTTTCTTCCGGCCGCTTTCTCCTGCGGAAATCAGGGTCATTGCCGTGAATGCCATACGGCGTGTGGACCTGGAGCCGGAGGAAGGGGTTCTGGACGTGCTAACGAAATACGCCACCAACGGACGGGAAGCCGTAAGTATGGTGCAACTGGGGGCTGGTATGGCGCTGGCTGAGGGACGGTCGGCGCTTGATGTGGCGGATATGGAGTGGGTTGTTGCGTGTGGACAGTATAACCCCCGGCCGGAAGAAAGGATGCCTTCGGAGCCGTCGGTAGGCCGGGTTACGGGTCTGGCGGTTTACGGGCCGAACGTCGGTATGGTCCTGGAGATCGAGGCTTCCGCCCTTCCGGTGGAAAAGGGACGCGGCCGTTTGATAGTCACAGGGGTGGTCGAGGAGGAAGAAATGCAGGGGACCGGGCGACTGATCCGCCGGAAGAGCTCGGCCAAGAGCGCGGTGGAAAATGTGGTTACAGCCCTGCGCTGCGTGGCGCAAATAGAACCGAAGGATTACGACATTCATATCAATTTCCCCGGCGGGATACCGGTTGACGGTCCGTCTGCGGGCGTTGCGGTGGCAACGGCCGTGTACTCGGCGATAACCGGCGTCCCCGTCGACCACCGGGTGGCGCTTACCGGGGAGGTGTCCATCTGGGGCATGGTAAAGCCCGTGGGCGGGATCGTTCCCAAGGTAATGGCGGCCGTCCGGGCGGGGGCGAAACGGGTCTTGATCCCGAAGGGCAACTACCAGAAGCTTTTTGACGATATCAGTGAGGTTGAAGTGGTTCCGGTGGACCGCCTCGAGGAGGTAATTAAAGGAGCGCTTTTGAAAGAAAAGGGTACGGCGGAACTTTTCCCTTCCTTAAACAATATGTCGCTTTACGGAGAGCTAACCCTAAAGGTATAAATAATACCATTTCCAGAGCATATTTGATATTCGGGGCGTTTATTCCTGTAGCACAGGTATTTGTCGTATGTTAAAATAAAGGTTAGCTAATTGATGGAAGAGTCAAGCAGACAAGGAGGTGCTACAGTGGAGGCAAAAACAGGGGTCTTACCGCTTCTTCCTTTACGAGGCGTTTTGGTTTTTCCTTATATGGTGATCCACCTTGATGTTGGAAGGGAAAAATCAGTCCGGGCGATTGACGAGACAATGCTCCGCGACCGGTTTATTTTTCTTGCCACCCAGAAGGATGCTCAGACCGATGATCCTCAGCCCGAGGATATCTATGATGTCGGAACGGTGGCCGAAGTCAAACAGCTGCTCAAGCTGCCCGGCGGGACGATCCGGGTGCTGGTCGAGGGTTTGAATAGGGCGAAGATCACGCGTTTCATGGCGCAGCAGCCCTACTTTACGGTAGAGATTGAGCAGTTCACCGAGGCGCACACGAAGAACAGCCACGTGGAAGCCCTGATGCGCAGCGTTGTGAACCAGTTTGAACAGTACGTCAAACTGTCTAAGCGCATCTCTCCGGATACCGTGGTTTCGGTTGTGAATATCGAAGAACCGGGTCGATTAGCGGACATTATAGCATCGCACCTCACCCTTAAAATCGAGGATAAACAGGAACTCCTGGAAGCGATAGACGTGGCGGCGCGCCTGGAAAAGCTTTGCGCCATTCTTACCCGGGAGATGGAAATAGTCGAGCTTGAACGGCGGATTAATATCCGGGTACGCAAGCAGATGGAAAAGACACAAAAAGAGTATTATTTACGCGAGCAGATAAAGGCCATTCAAAAGGAACTTGGCGATAAGGACGAGCGTCAGGCCGAGGGTGAGGAATACCGGGAAAAAATCGCCGAAGCCAAACTTCCCAAAGAGGTGGAAGAAAAGGCGCTGAAAGAGGTTGAGCGTCTGGAGAAAATGCCGCCGATGGCGGCCGAGGCTACGGTGGTACGCAATTATCTTGATTGGATTCTTGCCCTGCCCTGGACGAAGGCCACGCGCGACCGTCTGGACATTGATGCGGCCCAGAAGATCCTCGACGAGGATCACTACGGTCTTAAGGAGCCCAAGGAGCGTATTCTTGAATATCTGGCGATACGAAAACTGGTCAAAACTATGAAGGGGCCTATCCTGTGCTTTGTGGGCCCGCCCGGCGTGGGGAAGACTTCCCTCGGGCGTTCGATTGCGCGAGCGCTGGAACGGAAATTTGTCCGTATCTCCCTCGGCGGCGTACGGGACGAGGCGGAAATCCGCGGGCACCGGCGCACTTACGTGGGGGCGCTGCCGGGGCGGATCATTCAGGGGATGCGTCAGGCGACCTCCAAGAACCCGGTGTTCCTTCTGGACGAAGTGGATAAGATGAGCACGGATTTCCGGGGCGACCCGTCATCCGCGCTTTTGGAAGTATTGGACCCGGAACAGAACAACAGCTTTTCCGACCATTACATCGAAATACCCTACGATCTATCGCAGGTGTTGTTCATTACCACGGCCAACTACCAGTACAACATCCCGAGACCGCTTCTGGACCGGATGGAACTCATTCAGATCCCGGGATATACCGAGGAAGAAAAGGTTCAGATCGCCGTCCGACATTTGATGCCGAAACAGTTGAAAGAACACGGCCTTAAAAAGGACCAGTTGATTTTTTCCGAAAACGCCTTGCGTAAGATAATCCGAGAATACACCAGGGAATCGGGTGTGCGGAATCTGGAAAGACAGATCGCGGCGGTTTGCCGGAAGACGGCCAAGCAGATAGTATCCGAGGAAGCCAAGGTGGTCCGCGCTTCCGCGCAGAACGTGGAAAAACTGCTCGGTATTCCACGTTACCGTTACGGTCTTGCCGAGAAGGAAGACGAGGTCGGCGTTGCCACCGGCCTTGCCTGGACCGAGACGGGGGGGGATACCCTTTATATAGAGGTGACGCTCTGCAGGGGGAAGGGCGGCCTGACCCTGACCGGGAAACTAGGGGAGGTAATGCGGGAGTCCGCGCAGGCCGGACACAGCTTTATCCGCTCCCGGGTGACGCAATTGGGGATAGACGAGGACTTTCATGAGAAGATGGATATTCACATCCACGTCCCGGAAGGGGCGACGCCGAAAGACGGCCCGTCGGCGGGGATAACCATGGCCACGGCGCTTGCCTCGGCGCTCACGGGACGGAAGGTGCGGCACGACCTGGCGATGACCGGCGAAATCACCCTGCGGGGGCGTGTGTTGCCGGTGGGCGGCGTTAAAGAGAAGATCCTCGCGGCGCACCGGGCGGGCATCAAGAAGATAATCATGCCCGCGGATAACAAGAAAGAGCTTGAAGACATCCCGCCTTACGTAAAGAATAGGCTCAGGTTCATCTTTGTCGACCATATGGATGAGGTTTTGAAGGCCGCTCTGGTCGAAGAGGTGCCGCTGACTTATCCGGAAACGGAATCCCTTACGGCGGTAACCTGGACGCAGGCCTGAATCATTCGCGGGTTACGGGTGACGAGTTCAGTCCTGAGTCGAAAGTCCTCAGTCCTTAGTCTGGGATCAGGGGACGGGAAACCGGAGTCGCAGGTTAACGAGTCAAAAGTTGACAGTCACGAGTCATGAGGGCCCTTTGGGGCCCTTAAAATTTACCCGGCATTCAACCCGGTAAGCGAAAAGTTTACTTTGGGGATTATAATTTTTATTCTGGAAAAATGTTATTTAAAGTGTATGTTGAGTGCCGGGTCACTTCCGATCCTTAAACACTTCTTCGTAGACTAAAGGTCTGGGGAGTTCCCCGGCCTGCTTCAGTATTTCCTGCAGACCGTTGAATGAGTCGGCGTTTGCCTTTCCGGAAAGTCCCCAAGTTCTATTACTCTGCCCCCGGGCTATGACCTTCTCCAGCGTGGAAAGGCTGACATTGGGGAAGAAAGGACCGGTCAAACAGGCGAGTTCGGCGGGTGAGTGCGAGTAGATATACGCCCGGGCGCGGGTTAAAGATTTTTCAACGGAGGCCGTCAGTGCGGGGTTTTGAATCGCCCAATCTTCGCCGGCCGCGATAACGGTGCGCGGGAGAGGCTTCCCGTCGCCGATGCGGGCGGCGGGAAAGGCCTTTTTCTGTTCGATCAACACGGTTGCCAATGGTTCGGAAACCACAATGTAGTCGCCGGTGCCCGCTAGGAAAACCGGTATCCGCAGTTCTTCCGGTATATTCTGCATCAGGGTGACCTCCCGGTGCGGGCGGACCTTGTTTTCCCGCAGGGTTTCTTCCAGGACCGCGGTTGTCGCGCTTGACGGACCGGCGGTTATGACGCTATTTTCGCGCATCTCATCCCACGTAAAGGGTTCGGGGCTGCGCCCGAGCAGCACAGCGCAATCCCGTTCGGACAGCACGGTAATCGCCACGTTTTTGGCGCCGTCGAACGCCCGGGCATATAGCACTTCTTCAATTTCACACGTCTTTAGAACGGTCTGTTTTTGTTTTTCATCTTGAACGGCCGTGTTTACTATCTGTGCTTCAATCCCGTTCGTCTCGAAATAACCGAGGCAGACCCCGATGTAGACCGGCAGCAGTTCCATCCGGGGCGCCGGCGACGTGATAAGGAGCAAAGGACGTTCCTTTTCCCACAGCTGCCTGGAAAACATCAGTATGGAAATCAGAATACAGACGCAGGCCAAACCAACACCAAGCAGGCGCAAAATTATATCCTCCTGTTTAGAAGTCAGTAGTCAGTAATCAGAAGCCGGAAGCCGGAGGATGAAATAAACTTTATTCCGGCTGCTCACCGGAACCCCATACCTAAGCAACTGTCCTGCGTACCACGCCTTACGCTTAGGGCCCTTTCTTTTCGGACTAATGACTTTCGACTGAGGACTCGGGACTTTAAATCTCCAACCCGTAACTCGCAACCCGAAACGCGTAAACTATCTTTTAGTGGATGTTATGGCTGTACTCCGGTGGATATTCGGGTAAGTTGACATGAAAAGCCGGGCCGGATAAGATATGGTGGTAAGAATTTGGAGCTGTGTTCCAGGGTTCAGAATTTGGAATTTATAATGTAGAATATGGAAGAGAAAATTTTGGTTCTGTTTTAATTCCCGACTTCTGACTTCTGGATTCTGACTACTAAATTCTGACCTATGGAGTTTGGCGGAATAAGCTTTTATTGATTGTCCGGAGGATGACGTTATGGCCGAGAAGACACTGCCGACCGTTTACGCGCCGGAGCAGGTCGAGGAAAAATGGTACCGGTTCTGGGAGGAAGGACGCTTCTTCAGCGCCGCTGTTGATCCCGGGAAAAACCCTTTTTGTATCGTGATGCCGCCGCCCAACGTCACGGGAGAGCTGCACATGGGCCACGCCCTTGACAATACGCTCCAGGACGTTTTAATCCGGTGGCGCCGGATGCAGGGTTACGCCGCCCTTTGGCTGCCGGGGACGGACCATGCGGGAATCGCCACCCAGGCGCGGGTTGAAGCGATGCTTGCCAAAGAAGGGACATCCCGCCACGAACTCGGAAGGGAGCAGTTCCTCGAACAGGTTTGGTCCTGGAAGGAGAAATACGGCAACCGCATCACGCAGCAGTTGCGACGCCTGGGGGCATCCTGTGACTGGGACCGGGAGCGGTTCACGATGGATGCGGGATGCTCGGAGGCGGTAAAAGAGGTTTTTTTAAAGCTTTACGCCCGGGGGCTCATTTACAGGGGCAGTTATATTGTCAACTGGTGCCCGCACTGCCGGACCGTGATTTCCGACATTGAGGTCGAACACAAGGATACGGCCGGCAACCTTTACTACATCAAATATCCGGTCAAAAACGAAGACCGTTTTGTGGCAATCGCCACCACCCGTCCGGAAACGATGCTCGGCGATACGGCCGTGGCGGTCAACCCCGCCGACGAGCGCTACCGGGAGCTTATCGGACGGGTTATAGTCCTGCCGCTGGCCGGGCGGGAAATCCCGGTCATCGCCGACGCGCACGTCGAAACGGAGTTCGGTACGGGAGCGCTGAAGGTGACACCCGCGCACGATCCGAACGACTTCGAGATCGGCGGCCGCCACAACCTGCCGGCGGTGCGGGTGATCGACCAGGACGGCCGGATGACGCCGGAGGCCGGCGCGCGCTATACGGGGCTCGACCGGTGGGAGTGCCGGAAACTGGTCGTCCGGGATCTTGAGGCGCAGGGTCTGCTGGTAAAGGTCGAGGACCTGAACCACGCCGTGGGACACTGCTACCGCTGCGATACGGTCATCGAACCCCTGGTTTCGAAGCAGTGGTTCGTGCGGATGAAACCGCTAGCCGAACCTGCGATCGACGCTGCGCGTGAAGGCCGGGTGGAGTTCGTGCCGGAGCGTTTCACGCGAATCTACCTGCACTGGCTGGAAAACATCCGGGACTGGTGCATCTCACGCCAGCTTTGGTGGGGACACCGAATCCCCGTCTGGTACTGCGCGGATTGCGGTGAAACGGCCGCTTCAGGGCGGGAGGTCCATGAGTGTCCGAACTGCGGCTCGGCGCGGGTGGAGCAGGACCCCGACGTGCTCGACACCTGGTTTTCTTCGGCGCTGTGGCCTTTTTCCACCCTGGGCTGGCCGAAAGATACCGCCGACCTCAAATATTTCTACCCGACCGCGGTGCTCGTCACCGGACGCGACATTATCTTTTTCTGGGTGGCGCGGATGCTTTTTATGGGGCTGGCCTTCAAGGAGAAAGTGCCTTTCAGGGAGGTCTTCATCCACGGCCTGGTGCTGGACGCTCTGGGACGCAAGATGTCCAAATCGCTCGGCAACGGTGTCGACCCGATCGATGTGATAGAAAGCCACGGCGCCGACAGCCTGCGGTTCATGCTCATAACCGGGAATACTCCCGGAAACGACTTGCGTTTCAATTACGAGAAACTGGACGGCGCGCGAAACTTTGTCAACAAGCTCTGGAACGCCTCGCGGTTCGTACTGATGAACCTTGACATCGAAGGTACGGGGGCGGAGGCCCCGGCGGAAGCCGAACTGAGCGACCGCTGGATACTCAGCCGTTACCGGGGCGCGGTTGAAAGGGCCACAGCGGGACTTGAGGCATATGAACTCGGCGAGGCGGCGCGGGCGCTTTACGAGTTTGTCTGGGACGAATTTTGCGACTGGTATGTGGAGCTGGCAAAGCCCCGGTTGTACCGCGGTACACCCGGGGAGGCGGCGACAGCCCGGACGGTTTTGCGCGAGGTTTTGGGAGGCATACTAAGGCTTCTGCACCCGTTCATTCCCTTCGTCACCGAGGAGATTTGGAGCCGTCTCGATAAAGACGGGGCGCCGTTGATTCGACAGTCCTGGCCGGAGCAAAGGCCGGGGGCGGAAGACCCGGAAGCGGAGGAAGAGATGGGCCTGATCATTGAAGTGATCCGGGCGGTGCGGCACGTCAGGGCGGAAATGAACGTGCCCCCCGGGCGGCGGGCCGCTCTGGTTCTGGTTGCCCCGGATGAAAGAGTGCGGGGCATTATTAAAAAGGGAAAGGGATACATTGAGGAACTGGCTGTCGGGTCTGTAACACTGGCCGCGGAGCTTACGGCGAAGCCGGCGCAGGCGGCCCACGCCGTTGCGGCGGGAGTGGAGGTGTTCATGCCCCTCGGCGGGCTGGTGGACATGGAAAAGGAACGCGCGCGGCTGGCCCGGGAGATAGAAGCGGTGGGAAAGGAACTTATCCGGGTCGAAGGAAAACTCGCCAACTCCGGGTTCCTGTCCAAGGCCCCGGCAGAGGTGGTGGCCGGGGAGCGGGAGAAACGGGACGAGCTTGCCGCGAAGCGGGAGGCGCTGCAAAACCGGCGGAGGATGCTGGAGGAATAGTCAGTAGTCGCGGGTAGGCCGGAATAAGCGCAGCGTTTCCGGCGGTCGAATACGGGAGGAAGACCTTGAGCGATTACAGGCGGTTATACGTACCAGGTGGCACTTACTTTTTTACCGTGGTAACCTACAACCGTCAGCGATGGTTTGCGGACGAGGCCAATGTTACGCTGCTGCGGGAGGCGTTCCGGTACACCCTGCGGAGGAGGCTGTTTTTGCTGAGTGCGATTGTGGTGCTGCCGGATCACCTGCATTGCATTTGGACATTACCGGCGGGGGATGCTGATTTTTCGGGACGGTGGCAAATCCTTAAGAGCTGTTTTTCTCGCCGCGTTCCGGCCTCCACCCGGAGAGAAGGTAGTAAAACGATATGGAAGCCGAGGTTTTGGGAGCATCTAATCCGGGATGAGGACGATCTGCACCGCCACTTGGATTATATTCATTATAACCCGGTCAAGCACGGCCTTGCGGTTGCACCCGGGGATTGGTCACACAGTTCTTTTGGGCATTTTGTGCGCCGGGGTTGGTACGAAACGGATTGGGGGCGTGCTGAACCGGAGAAGATTGTAGGAATGGATTTGGATTAGGTTGCCGGAAACGGCCTACTACATGTGGCACAGAGTCGAAAGCGAGTAGGCCGGAATAAGCGATAGCGTTTCCGGCGTCTGGATATGGTGTCTCCGTTTTTGCCGGAAACGGCCTTCAGCCTTATTCCGGCCTACGGGAGGAACTAAATCCTTATTAGAAAGGCGTTCCATGACTTACGAAGAAGCGGTGGATTATATCCAAAATGCGGCGGCGGCGGGGATCAGGCCCGGACTCGAAAGGATCCGGGCGCTCGCGGCGCGCCTCGGTAATCCCCAGCAGCGTCTCAAGTGCGTCCACGTGGGGGGGACTAACGGTAAGGGTTCGGTCTGCGCCATGCTGACGGCGATGCTTGTCGAAAGCGGGTATAAGGTCGGAACGTTTACCTCGCCGCACCTCCATTCTTATACGGAACGCTTTCGCATCAACGGCCGGGATCTGCCGCCGGAGCGTTTCGGCGCCCTGGCCGCCGGGGTGCGGCCCGAGCTTGAAGTCCTGCGGGCGGGCGGTGTGATACCTACGGAGTTCGAAATCCATGCCGCGCTGGCGTTTCTTTATTTTAACGAGGAAGCGGTGGACGTTGCGGTGGTGGAAGTCGGCCTGGGCGGCAGGTACGACGCCACGAACATCATTTCGCCGGAAGTGGCGGTAATCACCAACGTTACGGTCGACCACACCGACTACCTCGGGGACAGCATCCTGCAGATCGCCGGGGAAAAAGCAGGGATAATCAAGCACGGGACGCCGGTGGTGACGGCGGCCGTAGGAGAGGCGCTGGAAGTGATCGAACAGGCGTGTCGTGCGAAGAACGCTCCGCTTTTTGTTTCAGGGAGGGATTTCTATCCGGTCGGACGAGGCGCCGGTCTTTCGGGGCAAAAACTTGCGGACCTCCTGCCTCCATTTTCAGGCCAGGAATTTGACGTTTACGGCTGGTGGGGCGCGGATGAGGGGCTCAGGATAAGGCTTTTGGGCCGTCATCAGCTTAAAAACGCCGCCTGCGCGGTGGCGGCGGTAAGGCTGCTGGAGGAACAGGGCCGGCGGCTCGGCGGAACCGCGGTAAGGGCCGGACTGGCCTCGGCGGTGTGGCCCGGACGTCTTGAGGTGGTGCGCGACAGCCCCCTGGTCATTCTGGACGGGGCGCATAACGCCGCCGGAGCGGCGGCGCTTAAAAACGCGCTGGAAGACTATTTTCCGGGACGGCGTCTGGTTCTCGTGCTGGGGATGCTGGCCGACAAGGAACGCTCCGAGGCGGCGGCGAAACTCTGTCCTTTGGCGGCCGCGGTGGTCGTGACGCGCCCGCCGGGTTCGCGCGCCGGGAACTGGCGGGAACTGGCGGGATCGGCCCGGGAGCACGCGCCCAGAGTTTATGAAATAGAGGATATTCCCGCAGCGGTGTCGCAGGCTGTCACGCTTGCCGGACCGAAGGACCTGGTTGTGGTCACGGGGTCGCTCTACCTCATCGCCGAGGCGCGAGCGGTTTTACGCGATAATAAGGGTCCTCTTTGAGGTACCACACTCCTGTTACTTAATTCTATATTAATTCCTTCGTGCACTCCGTCCTGAATTAAGGCAAACAAACGCGGCATACTAAAAATAGGTTAAAAGGTGGGGAGGAACCGGCCTTTGGAGGTCGACCTCGGCTGGAATGAATTCAAAGAATGGCTCGGGAAGGGCCTCAAGGCGCTGCGGCTTGTTGGCGTCTCCGACGAAAACACCGAGGATATAGGCTACCATTTTGGCGAATTCCTCAACCGCCATATCGATCCGTCAAACCGGGAACAGCGTCTGATTAAAGAGTTATGGGATCAGGGGACCGCAAACGAACGCCGGGTGCTGGCTTCTATGGTGTCGAGACTGGTTGAACGCGAAACCCTCGAACGCAAGTAGCCGTCCCAATTAGGCGATAAAGCGGTGCCCGACGAAACAACGGAGGGCCGGGAGAAACCCTGATTCAGGAGACAGTAGGCAGTAGAAAGGGGATTCTTTCCTAATCCGGACAAGCCACAATCAATATTTCAATCTGTGATCAATTGATTTTTTCTTCGGTTGGGGCTTGTTACCGAGTTGCTGTTTTCTGTCTCCTTGCTTCTACATTCTATATTCCGCCTCCTATATTCTTTAAGTTCCACGTTCGTAATAACCGGTAAAGATAGATTTCAGTATCCCCACGCTGTCGGTGAGATTTAGGTATATGTGATAGGCAATGGTTGCCGCTGTGAATAGGGCAGTGTGATAGGCTATGCTCCTGAGCCGGTTCAGGCCGCCGATCCATTTTATGGGACGGGCGAAGACTTTGGGAGCGTATAGTAGAAAGCCTGCGGGCAGCATGACAAGCGCCAGGAGCGGCCATGCGGTGTACAGAAACTTCTTGCCGGGGTTATACTTACGGAACTCCGGTTTCTTGGAGGTGAGGTAAAGTTCGTATTTGGCGAAGTGGGGCAGTCTTTTTAAGTCATAGCGGTCGGGAACGATCATCCGCCAGTCACGGCGTATAATGCCGTAATAAACACGGGCGATAAAACCACAGGTGAACAAGAACCCGGCGATTACGTGGATCTTCCGTGCCACCCGCATGCTGCCCCACTTCGGCGGACTGCTTATGTAGAAACCGCTAACGAGGAGAGCGATCGCCAGCGGCGCCAGCGTCCAGTGGAAGAGCCTGACGGGCAACGGGTGCCGGGATTGGATGGTCACGAATCCTCACCTCAATTTAAAAACAGTCACAGAATATATTCTTTAATTTTTTTCCCCGAAATAATCAGATGCGTCGCGCATGAATAACACGGGTCGAAGGAACGGATGATGCGTCCCAATTCGATCGGTTCCCGGGGGTCCGCCACCGGTGTGCCGAGGAGCGCCTCCTCCACCGGGCCGGGTTCCCCGTTGTCGTCGCGGGGGGAGAAGTTCCATGCGGACGGCGTGATGATGTTGTAGCCTGCAATCCGCCCGCCTTCGACGCGGAGGTAGTGCAGGAGGCACCCCCGCATGGAACCGGTCAGGCCGAGGGCTTCGCCGGCCTTAGGCACTTCGAAAGGGGTAAAAATCGGCTCGTCCGGTTCCAATTCCTCCAGCCATCGGTTCATCAGGCCGCAGAGCATATCTGTTTCCAGCACCCGGGCCATGATCCGGTCCATCGCCGAAACACCGCGCCGGTACTTGTCTAAAATCCATAGGCGGGCCAGCGGCCCTCCCTCAAACGCCTTGCCCCGATAGCGCGGGGCTTTGATCCAGGAGTAGGCGCCGGGCTTTCCGGGTTTTGGCTCGGTATGCCGGGCGGTGGGTTTGTCGGAACGAGTGTCTTCTTCGTAGTAGGCGTAGCGCAGGTGCTCCGCGATGAACGCCGGGTCGAATACTTCAAAGCTGTCACCGTCAAACACACCGCCGGGGAAGTAAAAACGCTTGCGTTTGGCGTCTTGAGGGAACATGCCGAAAACGAGTAAACGCATCGGCCGTTTTCCGAGTTCATAGTACTCCGGATAGGCTTCCGCGATGACCCGGGCGTCGGGAACCATCTTATCCTTCACAAAACGGCTGATCAGGTTGAGCTTGGACTGCAGATCGAGCAGCACCGCTCCGTCGGGGGGCACAGTGGCGCCGCCGGCCAGGACGGCGTGCTGGAACGGCGCTTTACCCCCGAGTACGGCGAGCATCTCGTGCGCGATACGGCTCATGTCCGCGGCCTCAAAGTAGTGTTCCAAAAGCCGCCGGTTTAACTGCGGGGAAAGACGGTAATCGCGCCGGTAACGCGGGCTGAAGGGCGGGTGGTCCGGCCCGGGGATATAATCGAGCAGACCGAGAAGATAGAATTGCCGGAGATGATTCTGAAGGGTATCCGCGGCAAGAATGAGGTTTCGGAGCAGGTTGCCGTTTTCCGGCGGGTGGGTTCCCGCAAGGTTCTCCAGGGCGAAGGCGGCGGCCGTCGCATGGGCGCTGGAACAAATGCCGCATATCCTTTCGGTGAAATAAGGGGCGTCCCGGGGGTCGCGCCCCCGGAGCATGATCTCAAAACCCCGGAAAACGAGAGTGGCAAACCGGCAGTCCACCATCCTGCCGTCTTCAATGGTTATTTCAACGTGTCCCCGGTTGTTCGCCCGGGTAACCGGGTCGATGACCACTTTCCTGCTCAATAAAGACTAATCCTTCTTTCGGCGGGCGCAACGATAAGCTTCGTAAAGCTTTGTCGGCGCCACCGGCCGGATGCTCACGTACGTTTCGAATACGCTCCGCTCCGTCCGGCGTCGTCCTTCGCGCTCTACTTGCTTCTCGCCGCGTTCCGTTCATGTTACTCTCTTGCTTCTATGCAACCAAGCTTACGGGTCTCCCGGTTTTCGTTCTTCTGATGGTGCCACCCTTCGGTTGTATAGCTAACTCTTCTTTCGGCAGGGCGCCGCGATAAGCGACGCATTGCGGCGTGTTTCAGAAGTCAGATGCATGACGTCGGAAGTCGGAATTCTTGAAGGAATTCGCAGTTGTGAATTCCCACTTTGAATCTGACCTCTGACTTCTGGTCTCCGACCTCTAAGAACTGTACGCTCCGGCCCGTCCTTGCCAATCTTCCTTGCTCTGTTCGCTTCTCACGGCGTTTCGTTTATGTTACACTTCTGCAGTTGAGCAACACGCTTACGGTCAAACCGGAAACGCGCTCAATGTTCCTTTATTCATCATTCATCATTCCGCAATCATTATTGTAGTACGCGATGAATGCGGCAATGGATCCATTACTTCCGACGCTGCGCAAGCCTCTTGAATATGCGCGAGGGCGTGTTTTGCCCCTTTTTGCCCTTCCGGAGCACGTGGGCCAATCTTCCGGTGGCGATGTTTGCGGCCAGGTGGACGCCGATGCCGAGCGCGGTAGCGGCGCCCGTGATAATCCCCGCGCGGTCCGCGGCGACTTTAACGCCGGGCAGACTGATGTCCGGGAGGTGCTCGAAAAAGGGCGACATCCCGTCCGGGAACTCCGGGCTCGTGCAGCCGATGCACGGGGTGTTGGCCCCCACCGGCCAGTTCGTGTGCCCGCCGCACCACGGGCGGACGGGGCAGTCGGCCCTGGTCACCGGTCCCTTGCAGCCGATCTTATACGTGCACCAAGGCTCTCCCGGTTTTTCCGCAAAGATGCTGTTTTCGAAGTAGTAGCGCCGCTGGCAGCGGTCGTGGATGGTTTCGCCGTAGTAAAGGACCGGGCGGTTGTTATCGTCAAGGCGCGGCTCGCCGTAGCGCACGAGGTGGAAAAGGGTGCCCGCGATCCAGTCCGGGTGCACCGGGCAACCGGGCACGTTGATCACCTTTTGCGGTATGACTTTGTTTACGGGTTTGGAACCCGTGGGGTTCGGATGGGCGGCGTACGGCCCGCCGAAAGAGGCGCAGGTGCCGACGGCGACCACGTAATTCGCTCCGGCGGCAAGTTCGGTTACGGCCTGAAGCGCCGTCCACGGCTTGCCGTTGCGCTGTCCCACAACGCAGTAAAAACCTCCGGCGGCTGTCGGGATGGACCCCTCGACAACCAGGATGTAAGATCCTTTGGGTTCTCGAAGCGCTTGTTCGAGCACGCCCGTGGCGACGCCGCCTTCCCCCGCCATAAAGAACTCGTTAAAGGAAAAATGGAAAAGTTCCTCCACCATCTGGCGGTAGTCCGGGTGCAGCGAATTAAGCATGGAGATGGAATCTCCCGCACAGGTGTTGGTCATGAGCCAGATTATCTTTGTTTTATTTTGCAGCATTCTTTTAGGCGGCCGCGGCTCTTAAACGGCCTGCTGCGTAAAAGGTGGTAAGGCCGAAGGCAAGGTGGTTGAAAAGCATCGTTACGACGGTGGCCAGGTCCGGGCGCAAAAGCCGGAGCGGTACCAAATGCGCCGCCAAATCCCCGTAGACCACTACCCAGAGCAGCCCGCCGTACAAAAGACCGGTGAGACGTAAGATGTAAACCCCTATTACGCCGAGCAATGCCGCCAACACCGAGTGCACCACAAGACCTATAACCAGCGCCGGCGCGGAGTTGATCGCCGCTCCCTCAGGGAGGAAAGCGAATGCGGCCTGGTGCAGGATGGTGGTTTCGGCCACGCCGATGACGTAAAGGCTGAGTCCTACGGTGAGTTTGACCAGCCCGCCCGAGATGCCTGCAATCGCACCTGTATAAATAGTGTCTTGCACTAATTGCAAGTCTCCTCTGTTGCTTTTGTTCTTATTATTGTTTGTTTGCACAGATAAGATTCGGGGAAGTCATACCAGACGCCGGAAGTCGCAAGGCAGAACCCGCGACCATGGTTCCGAATTTTGAATTCTTACTATTTTTTTTCCTTTTGGAGAAACAATATGAGAAGCGAGAGTGGAAATGAAATTCTGGGTGGTGTGCCAGCGATGCTTGAGGAAGGCAGGATTTCGGCGTTTCAGGCGATGATCTACCAGATCAGCATGATGCTGGCGACGCTGATCCTTTTCACGCCCGGTGTGGCGGCGATGAAGGCGCGCGGTGACGCCTGGCTTTCAATATTCCCGGCGCTTCTTCTGGGTTTTATGGCGGTGTTTATTGCAACGAGACTGGCGCTGCGCTTCCCGGAGCAGACGGTGGTGGAATACACCCCCAGGGTTCTCGGCGCTTTCTTCGGCAAGCTTATCGGCTTTATCTACGTCTTTTACTTTTTCTTTTTAATGTATTACGTCCAGCGCCAGTTCGGCGAACTTATGTCGACATCATACTTCCCCCTCACTCCCAACATCGTTTTAATCGCTCTCCTTACTCTGCTTGCCGCGTACATGGTTTACATGGGCCTGGAGGTCATCTGCCGGGTGGCGTTGATCTGGGGTGTTTTTGTCCCCGCCTTCTTCCTGCTCTTTGCGCTGATCGCCAAGGACATTGAAGTCGGCAATTTCCAGCCGGTCCTGGAACATGGGATAGGTCCGGTAGTGGCCGGGTCTTTTTTGCCCGGGGCGACCTTTACGGAGGCGGCGGTGGTGGTCCTGATACTCTTACCCTTCATCGGCGATAAGCGGCGCGCGCTGGGCGCCGGACTTGCGGCGGTCACCGGCGTTTGTGTTCTATTCGCCGTCGTGCTCATCGGCGCCATAGGTATGATGGGGGCCGAAACCACCGGGCGGCTTATGTTTCCGGGGTTTACCCTTTACCGGCGCATGCATGTCGAGGCTTTACCGGTTTTAGACAGGCAGGACGCCCTTTATATGGCGATCTGGGTGGGAGGGATGCTGCTGAAGCTCGCCACTTTCTTTCACGCGGGGATGCTCAGCCTCGGTCAGTGGCTCGGGTTCAAAAGCCACCGCCCGTTGATCCTTCCGGTAGGGGCGCTGGTGACGGCCCTCGGGATCCAGGCTTGGGGGAACGTTACCGAGCTGGCCGACTTTGCGGCGCAGGGGGTCCCTTTTTTCATCTTATTTATCACCATTGTCCTTCCAGTGATACTTCTTCTGGCAGCGGTTTTACGGAAGATGCGCGACGACCCGGCTGCAGGAGGTGAGAAGCGTGCGTCCGCGCCTGATAAAAAAGCTTAAGGATTTATTAATTCAGTCCCAAAAACCGCGGTGGACCGGGCGCAAATCCCCGATGCCGTCCCGGCCGGCGCAACCGGAGGGCGACCCGGATAAGGTGTGGGAGCCTTCCGAACTCGAAAAAACTCCGGTTTCCGCCGACCTTGAAGAGAACCTGAGACTGCTCCGGGAGTTGCTGGGGCAGAACACGGACTTCGTGATAAGAGAGCTTGCGATAGGGCCGCGCAAAACGCCGGCGGCGGTGGCCTACTTCGCGCCGCTGGTCGACGGCGCCAAGATAAGCGACCACGTGCTGCGGGGCCTGACTACCGATTGTCCTCAGGACCTTAAGATTTCACTGGCGTCGATAGCGGAGCGCGCGGTCACGCTGGCCGGCGTCGAAGAGGCGGGCGACCTCTGGGCGGTATCGGACGGCCTGCTCGGCGGTAGAGCCATGCTGTTCGTATCCGGAGAGGACCGGGCGCTCGAACTGAGGGTCCGCGGTTACGAAGGGCGGGCGGTCCAGGAATCGTCCACCGAAAGCGTGGTGCGCGGCCCGCGGGACGCTTTCGTTGAAAACGTCGGAAGAAACATGATGCTCGTCCGGCAGCGGATAAGGACCCCGAACCTGGTGCTCGAGCGGTTCTACTTCGGGCGGCTGACCCGGACGTCGGTGGTGGTGGGCTATATAAAAGGGCTGGCGGCGCCGGACCTGGTGCGGGAGGTCCGGGAGAGGCTTGAGCGCATCGACGTGGACGCGCTTCTGGCGTCGAACTTCATTGAGGAGGTGCTCGCCGACAACCCGTATTCCCCCTTCCCGCAGGCGCTCGCCACCGAACGGCCGGACCGTATCGCCGCCTACCTTGCGGAGGGCAAGGTGATGCTGATCGTCGACACCACGCCCTTCGTGTTGATCGTTCCAGCCACGCTGCCCATGCTGCTGCAGTCGCCCGAGGACTATTACCACCCCTTCGGGATCAGCACGGTTATCCGCTGGCTCAGGTACCTGGCCTTTGTGGTTTCGCTTATCGTCTCACCCCTCTATGTCGCCATCACCACCTTCCACCAGGAGATGATCCCGTTTGAACTGCTTCTCAACATCGCGGGGGCGCGGGAAGGGGTGCCGTTGCCGGCCGCCCTGGAAGCGCTTTTGATGGAAGGGACTTTCGAGCTTCTGCGTGAGGCGGGCATCAGGCTGCCGCGGTCCGTTGGCCAGGCGATAAGCATCGTCGGGGCGCTGGTCATCGGGCAGTCGGCGGTTACGGCGGGTCTGGTGTCACCGCAGATGGTGATCGTGGTGGCGCTGGCCGGCATCTCCTCCTTCGCCTCCCCTTCCTACGAACTGGCCATTCCGCTGCGCCTCCTGCGCTTCCCGCTTATTTTCCTGGCGGCAAGCCTCGGGCTTTTCGGCGTGACCACCGGTGTTCTTGCGATAATCATTCACCTTGCGGGACTGCGCTCTTTCGGGGTGCCGTACCTTTCCCCGCTGGCGCCCCTCAAATTCAACGAGCTGAAGGATGTGCTGGTGAGGGCGCCCTTGTGGGCGATGCGCACACGGCCGGGAACGTCCAAGCGCAACTGGCACCGCATGGCGCCCGGTCTGAAACCGGGACCGCCGGAAGATAAGTAAAGGGAAGGTGTAGAGGGTCAGTAGCCAGTAGTCAGAAGCTAGAAGCCGGAATAAGAGAATAAAGCTGGAACGTGCCTGAACGGTTACAAAAGAAAATGGCGCGTCAGTTCCGGTGCACTTCTACAGACGTTGAACTTAGAAACTTGAACGCTTTAACGTAGGAAAGGGGGTGAGGGGTTTTGCAGCGGGTTGTCGCGCTGTTTCTGGCGGTTGTCCTTTCAGCCCTGGCGGCGGGCTGCTGGGATGTTGTGGAGATCGAAGACCAGGCCTACGTTACGGGGATGAGCGTGGACATCGCTTCCGGGAATAAAATCAAGTTGACGGCCCAGGTTGTGAACCCGCGTGTCATCGGCGGCGGCGCCAGGGGAATAACTCCCGCCGCGAGCATCTCCGCGAAGTGATTCGAGAACTACCAGGCGGTCGGGCCGACCGCCTTCGAAGCGCTGAGGAAGATGAACCTGTTGGTGCCGCGGCGGATCACTATGACCCAGAACCGCGAGGTAATATTTTCCGAAAGGCTTGCGCGCAAAGGCCTTCTTCATGTACTGAGCTTTTTCAACCGTCGCGAAGAAAGCCGCAAGCTAAGCTTTGCGATGGTCGGGAGAGGGGAGATGGAGGAGATCATGGACGTTCCGGGCGCGATCGAGACGTGCGCGACGCTGCGCATCGAGGCGATTTTACGCCACCAGAGGTTTACATACTACTTTCCGGTTGTGCGCTTGGGCGATTTCATGGATACGATGAGCCAGGAGGGGCGGGAGGCATACTGTCCGGTGGTCAGGGTACGGAAGAATCCGACTCAGACCCTCCGACCGTACAAGAACGCCCCCAACACTGCTCCGGAGCCCTATCTCGAAATAGAAGTAGGGGGCACGGCGCTTTTCAGGAAGGACAGACTTGTCGGGTTTCTGGACGATACGGAAACGCGCGGGCTCCTGTGGACCCAGGGGATTGTTAGGGGAGGCCCGCTCCCGCTGCCCTGCCCCAAAGGGAAGAATTACACCACGATCGAGGTAATCCGCTCGAATGCTGAAATGAAACCGGAGATAACACGCGACGGGCGGCTGAAGATTACTGTAAACATCCGGGAGGAGGCCAACCTCGAAGAAACCGAGTGCGACCTTGATGTGGGGAAGCCGGAGGGGATAAAGAAGCTTGACGCGCTGCAGTCCAAAGTTATCGCGAGGGAGGTGACAAGCGCGGTGCGTAAGGCCCAGGCGTGTAAAAGCGACGTCTTTGGTTTCGGCGCGGCCTTTCACCGGCGTTACCCCCGCCAATGGCGGGCGATGGAGAAGAACTGGTCCGAGCAGCATTTTCCCAGGGTTGAGGTAAAGGTCGCGGCCGACGCCAGGATAAGGCGCACCGGACTGCGGAAGTCGCCGCTTACGACGACGTCGAAACTGAGAAAATAAACAAGAAGCGAGGGTTAAATGGCCTATATCTTGCTCTTGATTCTGATTTTCACGGCAATGGCTTACTTTGAGGTGCCCCGCATGCTTAAGAACAACATGCGCCGGGAACTGTACGCCTTTATCGTGATTTCCGCCCTTGGTTTCACCCTGGCAGCCGGTCAGATCTTACACCTTCCGCTGCCGAACATCACCAAAGGGATTGAGACGGTTGTCAGACCGTTGTACGAGGCGGTGGAGACGCTGCTGCTGCCGCCGGAATTTCCTAAATAGAAACCATTCCAGCCGCCAAGACGCCAAGAAAAACAGTATTAAAAAGGGTGCAGTCTGCTATGAAACGCAGATAGAAAGGAGTTTAAACCCGCACGGCGAAAATACAAACGTCAGACCGAAGACGAATATGCGGTTCATCTTGACCTTGGCAGAGGCCGCAGGCAGCAGGGAGAATATAGAAGGTAGAATGCAGAAGGTAGAAGGCGGAAGGGAGAAGAGGAAAGGTAAGGGTTACGTTAAGTCCCGGATCGGAGGTCCTCAGTCGTTGGTTAGAAGTCACGAGTCACAAGTCGCGGGTTCCGAGTCGGGAGTCAGTGCGGAACCAATCTTTAGTCTAGGAGCAGTAGGCGTTAGATAGTAGATAGTAGGTAGTAGGTAGTAGGTAAAGATAGAAGTCCTCAGCCGACAGTCCTCGGTCCTCAGTATGGACTGGACGAAGCAGCCTTTTAAGTATTCCGGCATTTGATTCCGGTTTCAAAATTCTCCATTCTATATACTGACTACTGAATTCTGGTTTTAATTCTGTATTCTGTTTTACACTTTGAACCTTGAACCTTGAACTTTTTAGGGGGGAGTTGCGGTGGGGTGTGAGGAGCGGCTTAAGGAAATGGGGATAGCGCTGCCGGAGGCGCCGCGTCCCGTGGCGGCATACGTTCCCTTTGTCGTGGTCAACGATCTGGTCTTTACCTCGGGACAGCTTCCCGTGGCGGACGGCGCGCTGCGTTACACCGGAAGGGTGGGGGAGGAACTGACCTTGGAAGCGGGTCAGACCGCGGCGCGGCTGTGCGCCGTAAACTGCCTTGCGGTGGTGCGGGCGGCGGCGGGGAGCCTGGATAAAGTGCTGCAGGTGGTAAAAATAACCGGGTACGTGGCGGGCGCGCCGGGTTTCTACGGGCAGCCTCAAGTCCTGAACGGGGCCTCTGAGCTTTTAGAGTCGGTTTTCGGGGCGGCGGGCCGTCACGCGCGGGCGGCGGTGGGCGTCAGCGCCCTGCCGCTGGGTGCGCCCGTGGAACTGGAAATGGTGGTTAGGATATCGGTCTGATCAAGGGAGCGGAGGGTCTTTTACGCCTTATTACGTTGTAACTATTCAACTTATATTACACTTACCCAGCACTCAACTTTATGTGTAAAAGCAGCGGAATCAGGCCGCCTTCACCGGCTGAGTTGAGTGCGGGGCGGTGAGAGGCAAGCAATTGGGAAGTGAGAAGTGCGGGATTGGAAGTGGGATTCCCGCGCCCAACATGGTACCTGAATAGTTGCCTTCAGTTGAGGGGAATTCTACCACCCCAATGCGGCTTGTCAAGCGCGTCTCGTTTAGGATAAACTTAATACGGTATGCAGTAGGTAGTAGGCAGTATTTCTTCTTATTTTGTCTACTATCTGCTGTCTACTGTATGCTGCCTGCTGTATTGGGGGATTGAGTTTGGTGAGAACGCCCAGGACTTCCGGGAACCCGTGGCTTCTGGTGGCGTTAATCGTTATCGGCGGCCTCGCGGGGAGCGCCCTCGGAGATTCTTTGGCCGGGGCTGTTCCCTTTCTGAAAAACGCCTCTCATCTGGGTTTTGGCCCGGCCATTATTAATCTGGAGTTCTTGAGTTTCACCGTCGGTTTTTCCATGGTGATGGGGCCGCTTACGGTCCTGGGTTTTATCGTGGGATACCTCGCATACAGAAGGCTATGAAACGACTTTTTCTTGCTTCAACATCGCCCCGGCGGCGGGCGCTCCTGGCAACTCTGGGCGTCGAGTTCGAGGTCCTGACGGCGTCCGTGGATGAAACGATGCCCCCGCTCCCTCCGGAAAAGGCGGTGGAGGTTCTCGCAACACGGAAAGCGCAGGCCGCGGCCAAAAGGATACCGGAAGGCCTGATTATCGGCGCCGATACCGTGGTCGTTCACCGCGGCCGCGTTCTCGGGAAACCCGTGGACGCCGCCCAGGCCAGGGAAATGCTCTCTTCCCTTCAGGGCAACGGACACACGGTTTTTACCGGAGTGGCCGTGCTGGCGATGCCGGAGGGGGCGGCAGCGGTCGGGCATGAGCAGACAAATGTCTATTTTGCCCCCCTCGGAAAGGATGAGATTAACGCCTACGTGGCTACCGGTGAACCTCTCGACAAGGCGGGAGCTTATGCGGCGCAGGGTTTGGGCGGGGTTTTCATCCGGAGGATTGAGGGATGTTACTTTAACGTCGTTGGCCTGCCGCTCAACCTGCTTGGCGATTTGCTCAGGGGTTTCGGTTTGAACCTGCTTTAAGAAGGTGTGAGGCGGGAGGTTGAAGGAGATCTGTGCAGGATTGCAGGAAAGAATAACCACAGAGACACAGAGCATTCATTTTTGTTATTAAGTCTTGGTATCTCTGTTCTCTGTGAACTCTATGCCTCTGTGGTGAAATATTTTGGTTCCGGTTTTAACCTGAAAATGGATGACTGTGCGCGGAAGGTAGGAAGGCGGAATTTGTAGAATTATTGTTCTTGGAAAAACCGGTTATGGTTTTATACACTTCCGGTCTGCGTGCAGGGTTATTGATAAGACCAGTGGTAAAGATAATAATGCGGTGCGGGCCGGATAAGGTTTTTCTAAAAACGACGAGACTGCGCGATTTGTGTTTTTGAGCCAAGCGGAGATTAGATGAAAGAGCCGGAGGATAAAAACAAAGAAAACGCGGCGGTTTACCGGGTTGCGATACGCGACCTGCCCCAGTCGGCAAGACCGCGCGAGCGGCTATGGCGGGAAGGCCCCGGGATGCTTACCGAAACGGAACTGCTCGCCATTATTCTGCGGACGGGTTCACGGGCCGGGTCGGCGCTAGACCTTGCCGGGTACCTTCTGGGGTTGTTCGGCGGTTTTACAGGACTTGGCAGGGTATCGCTCGAGGAGTTGAGCGCGGTAACAGGAATGGGTCCCGCCAAGGCGGCTCAGGTGGCTGCCGCGCTTGAACTCGGCCGGAGGCTCGGTGACCCGGCTGCAACGCGTCCGGTGATTACCACGCCGGATGATGCTTCCCGCCTTGTGATGAGCCGGATGCGGCACCTTGACAGGGAAGAGTTCAGGGTGATTTTGCTTGATACGAAAAATCACGTGATACAAATCGAAACTGTGGCTGTTGGAACGCTTAACAGCACCGGGGTACAGCCCCGGGAGGTTTTTAAAAACGCGATCCGGCGCAGCGCGGCGGCGTTAATCCTGGCGCACAACCACCCGAGCGGTGACCCGACGCCGACCCGCGAGGATGTCGCGCTTACCCGGCGGCTTATTCAGGCCGGAGAACTTGTAGGAATTGAAATCCTAGACCACATCATCATCGGGGATAATAGATATGTCAGCCTGAAGGCGGAAAAACTGATCTGATGAAGAAGGGAGCCTGGAAGAGTTGCGTTTAGGCCTTTTTTCCAGGGACATGGGGATTGACTTAGGGACGGCCAACAGTCTCGTTTTTGTGAAAAAACGCGGCGTTGTGCTCCGGGAACCGTCGGTTGTGGCGATTGAAAGGGATACGGGACAGGTGCTTGCGGTGGGGGAAGAGGCTAAACAGATGATCGGCCGCACCCCCGGTAACATTGTGGCGATCAGGCCGCTCAAAGACGGGGTTATCGCCGACTTCGACACTACCCAGGCGATGATCCGCTACTTCATTAACAAAGCCCTTAGGAACAAGACTTTTTTCATCCGGCCCAGGGTGATAGTCGGTGTCCCGTCAGGAGTAACGCCGGTCGAGGAGCGGGCGGTGCGTGAGGCGGCGATTCAGGCCGGAGCGCGCGAAGTCTACCTGATCGAG
This sequence comes from Bacillota bacterium, assembly GCA_040755295.1. Classification (NCBI taxonomy): domain Bacteria; kingdom Bacillati; phylum Bacillota; species Bacillota bacterium. Next base: position 26,170 of record JBFMBK010000004.1, read on the forward strand.
GAACCGATGGCTGCGGCCATAGGCGCCGGCCTGCCGGTGCACGAGCCCACCGGGAACATGATCGTTGATATCGGCGGCGGGACGACGGAGGTCGCGGTCATTTCTCTCGGCGGAATCGTGACGAGCAGTTCGATCCGCATCGCCGGCGACGAAATGGATGAGGCGATTATCCAGTACATCAAACGGAACTACAACCTGATGATCGGCGAGCGCACCGCGGAAGACATCAAGATTAAAATCGGGTCGGCATACAAACCGACGGGTATGTTGGACGAAGAGGTGCGCGGCCGGGATCTTGTTACGGGTCTGCCCAAAACGGTTAGGATTTCCGCTGCGGAGATCCACCAGGCGCTGTCCGAAACGGTGGCGGCGATCATCGAAACGATTAAGAGTACCCTCGAGCGAACCCCGCCGGAACTGGCGGCCGATATAATGGACCGCGGTATCATTATGGCGGGTGGAGGAGCACTCCTTCAGGGTTTGGACCGTCTTGTCAGCGAAGAGACGGGGATGCCTGTATGCCTGGCGGACGAGCCCCTTTCGGCCGTTGCACAGGGAACAGGGAAGGTTCTTGACAACATCGCGGTGTTGCGCCGGGTGCTCTTACAACCACGAAAGGTGATCTAACGGTGTCCTGGCAAGTTACAAAGAAAATTTTATTGGTGTTAATCCTTGTCGGGCTGACGGTGGCTGCCATGCGCCTGACGGCGATCGATCGAACCGGGGAGCAGAACTCTTTCTGGGTGTGGGCGAGGGACAAGGCGGCTCCGCTTCAGCAGGGGATGTGGCGAACCGCTCGGATTGTTAACGCCGGCGCGGCCTTTGTTTTTTCTTGGGGCCGGGAGACCGGTTATTCCCGCTCCCTGGAAAAAAAGGTGGCCGATCTGGAGGGACAAATCCAGAGACTGCAGGCCGTGGAACAAGAAAACCAGAGGCTTAGGGCGCTGTTAAACTACCAGACGACGCACGAAAAGTCCGGTATCGTAGCGGCGGTGATCGGTCGTGATCCAGATAACTGGTTCAGCACGGTTATCATCAACCGCGGCAAGGTACACGGCATCATACGGGGGGCGGTTGTTGTATCACCGGCAGGCTTGATAGGAAGGGTGCTGGCGGTTAGCGACAACACCGCGGAGGTCCTTCTGATTACGGACCCGCGCAGCGCTGTGGGGAGTACGGTATACGAAACGCAGGTACCCGGTATCGTTCGTGGAGCGCTTGATACGACCGGCAGGTTAAGGATGCAGTACGTGGTCAAGGATGAAACGGTTCGCAAAGGGTTTGCGGTTCTGACCTCGAACCTCAGCGGTGTTTTCCCCCCGGGGATACCCGTCGGGAAAGTGACCGGGGTGGAAGAGGAGGGAAGCGGACTGTTTAAAACGGTTTTCCTCAAAACCGCGGTAGACCTCAGCCGGTTGGATGAGGTACTGGTGCTTGCCAAAAAGTAGTAAGTCAGTAGATAGAAGGTAGAAGTCGGAAGTCGGGATTCACGAGTCAGGATTCTTTCTTCTCCATTCCATATTCTAGATTCTACATTCTAAATTGGAGTTTTTAGGCCATGCGGGTCATTCTGATGCTGTGTCTTATCGCCGTCGCGATTCTTCTGGAGCAGACCGTTTTGAATTTCCTCCGGGTGGCCGGGGTGAAACCGGACCTTCTGCTCCTGCTGGTGGTTTTTAACGGTTTCTTAAAAGGCCCGCGTGAAGGGGCCTTTTGGGGTTTCATTGCGGGTATACTGGAAGATTTAGCCTTCGGGTATTACATAGGACTTCATGCTTTGAGCAAGCTTGCGGCGGGTTACGTCGCGGGCCTGGGGGAGTACGTTTATAAAGAGAATTCGATTGTGGCCGCGGCCATGGTTTGGGGTACCAGCCTCGTTTCCGGTTGTGTGATGTACGTCCTGCTTCTTACGTTGGGAATCGCCCTGGCACCGGGCGAGGTCTTCTTGCGGGTGGTATTGCCCGCAGCCGTTTACAACGGACTTGTGAGTCTGTTGTTTTACCAGCCGTACAGAAACTCAACAATTCGCGGGATTTTGCGGGAGGAAAGGTTCTGATTTGGAACGGAAATTGGTTGACAAGAAAACAACTGTTTTGCTGGTTATAATCACCGCGGTTTTTCTCGTCCTTTTCTTCCGGTTGGCTCAGCTTCAGATTTTCCAGACCGAGCGGTTCGAGATGATGGCCCGGGAAAACCGGTTGCGCCCGATGAACATCCGTGCGCCGCGGGGGGAAATCATGGACCGGTTCGGCCGGAAGATTGTGGGGAACCATCCCGTCTTTACTATCTCGTTAGCCAACCTGGGGGAACCGGTTTCCCCGGAGGTAATCAAAAGGCTCTCCAAGGTTATCGACAAAAGCGAAGCGGAAATCGAACAAAAACTTGCGGCGCACACCCTTCCTTACGAGCCGGTGCGTGTGGCTACGGATGTTCCACTGGATCTCGTGACCTATATCGAAGAGCACCAGGAGGATTTTCCCGGCGTGCTGGTGGACATAACCCCGGTGCGCTATTATCCGTACGGGACGATGCTGGCACATGTTCTCGGTTACGTTCAGGAGATTAAGCCGAAACAATTGAAAGAACATAAGGAGGAAGGGTACAAGCTCGGCGATGCGTACGGCCAGGACGGGTTGGAGTATGTGTTTGAAAACTACCTCCGGGGCAAGGACGGCGCCCGCTACGTGGAGGTGGATTCGATGGGGCACCCGGTGCGCGACCTTGGGATAACCGAGCCGGTGGCGGGGTCAAACCTCGTCCTTACTATCGATCTGAACCTGCAGAGGGTTGCCGAAGAAGCGTTGAAACGGGTGATTGAAGCGTCGCGGAAGGAAGGGAACACGGCGCCCGGCGGCGCGGCGGTGGCGGTAGACGTTCGGACGGGCGAGATTCTGGCAATGGCCAGTTCCCCGGTGTACGACCCTGCCGTGTTTACGGGAGATATGACGCCGCAGGAGGTACAGAGCGTTTTCGGAGCGCCCAACAAGCCCTTTTTAAACCGGGCGCTCAGGGCTTACCCGCCAGGCTCGACGTTCAAGATGATAACTGCCCTGGCGGGCCTTGAATCGGGGAAGATAACGCCCAAGTTCCGGATTTATGACCCGGGCGTTTTCCGCCTCGGAAGGGTGTACAACGACTGGCTGGTGGGCGGGCACGGACAGGTGGACCTGCTCAAGGGGATTCAGGTTTCCTGCGACGTTTATTTCTGGACGGTCGGCAATATCACCGGAATCAACAATATAGCCAAGACGGCCAAAATGTTCGGCCTCGGCGAGAAAACCGGACTCGGTCTGCCCGGTGAAATGGCAGGGGTGGTACCGACGCCGGAGTACAAGTATAACACGGTGAAGACTTACCTCGATTCTGTTTATCAGCCGCAGCTTGAGGCGGTCGACAAGGAATACAAGCTTCTCCTGTCCCGGACCGAAGATCCTGAAGAAAAAACGAAGCTGGAAAAGGAGCGTGACAGCAAAAAGGCCGGGATTCAGGCGCAGTATGATCGTTACGCCTGGGATCTCAAATGGCGCGCTTACGATACCCTTAACACCTCGATCGGTCAGGGGTATAATCTTTACACGCCGCTTCAGCTCGCCGACTATGCGGCGATGATCGCGAACGGGGGCACCGGTTACAGACCTTATCTGGTGAAAAAAGTGGTCGGGCCTAAAGGGGAAAAGGTGGTCGAGTTTAAGCCCGAAGTAATCCGGAGGGCGGACGTTAAGCCGGAAAACCTGAAAGTGGTTCAGGAAGGGATGGCGCTGGTCACCAAGCCGGGCGGTACGGCCTACGGATCTTTCTACGATTTTTCGATCCCTGCGGCCGCGAAAACGGGATCGGCCGAGGCGCCGGGAGGGGCGACCCACGGGCTTACCGTGGCTTACGCGCCGGCGGATAAACCGGAAATAGCGGTAGCGGTTGCGGTGGAGAACGCGGGACACGGTGGTTCGGTGGCGGCGCCGGTGGTGCGGGATATTCTTGCGGCGTATCTCGGCCTGCCGTTGCGGATGCAGGACGAGCTTCAAAAAGACGGTGCGGGCGACTGATTCGGACCGCTGACAACAATTCATTTCCAACAGCATGCCGTGTTTTTACCAATGTTGAAGAATATCACTGAAAACCTATGGATTTTGTCAGATAATTAAATAAAAAGCGTTTAAATCACCGGATATTTTAGTTTGGTTTAGCAGGATTTGGTTCCCCGGCGGCGAATAGGTAAGGGGAGGAGGGGGATAAATTATGGGGCCAGAGCCCGGGCAGATGTTGGCCGAATCCCGGGTCGTCAGAGCGGAGGAATACCAGACGGTCCTGGTTCAAAGGACTTTGCGATCTGGACAAAGCGTTTATTATCCCGGAAACGTGGTTGTCTTAGGGGATGTTAATCCCGGAGCGCAGGTGGCGGCTACGGGTGATGTGATCGTTATAGGAGCCCTGAGGGGCACGGTGCACGCAGGTGCCGGCGGAAACGAAAAAGCGATGGTGATCGCTTTCAGATTTGAGCCCACGCAGCTCCGGATAGCAGGCCATATTTCGAGACCGCCGGAAGGCATGGTTTCGGCGGGGCAACCCGAGGTGGCGCGCATCAAAGAAGGTGTGGTAACCATTGATCCCTTTCTGACTGCGGGGGAGCGCCAGACAAGCAGTCTGAGGATCCCAAAGTCGCCTGATGACGATCATGAGGAAGAATCATAGATTCAGCCTGCAGACTTGGAAGAGTGTTGCAAAACATCACTAAAAATATAACGGCCGGTTTCGGTGATCAGACTTGTCGCGCTCAATGAATGATTGAAAACGCAGGGGTTGTATCGGCACGATTTGAGTGCTGGGCGGAGACCGAAAAACAGATGTAGGATGAAGGATGCAACGGCTTCTTAGAGCGAAGGTCGGAAGAACGTGGTTGGGCGCGGGATGTTTGGGTCGACCTGCCGCTTCCGGCGTCTGACCTTTGTGCGGAAAGCCAGGTGAGGTTTTAGCGCAATATACCAAGAAGAAAATTTTAGGTGTAGGGAGGACACGTAATGGGAGAGGTCATTGTAGTTACTTCTGGCAAAGGGGGGGTCGGTAAAACCACGGCCACGGCGAACATCGGCGCGGGGCTGGCCCTGCGTGGTTACAAGGTGGCCCTGATAGACGCCGACATCGGCCTCCGGAACCTCGACGTGGTTCTGGGTTTAGAAAACCGTATTGTCTATGACCTTGTGGACGTTGCCCACGGCCATTGCCGGTTAAAGCAGGCCTTGATTAAGGACAAGCGTTTTGAGGGCCTTCACCTTTTGCCGGCCGCGCAGACTAAAGACAAAACGGCGGTTAAGCCCGAGCAGATGAAGGAGATATGCCTCCAGCTTAAGGAGGAATTCGATTACGTAATCATCGATTGTCCGGCCGGAATAGAGCAGGGGTTCCGCAACGCCATCGCCGGAGCGGAAAAGGCTATTGTGATTACAACACCGGAGGTTTCAGCGGTACGCGACGCCGACCGGGTGATCGGGCTCCTGGAAGCCGCAGACCTGCGTGAGCCGAAACTGGTTATAAACCGGTTAAGACCAAAGATGGTCCGGCAGGGAGACATGATGAACATAGATGATATTATCGATATCCTTGCGATAGACCTCCTCGGGGTAATACCGGAGGACGAGCAGATAATAGTTACCACTAACCGGGGCGACACCGTGGTTCTGGACGACCGGTCCCGCTCAGGGGAGGCCTTCCGGAACGTTACGCTGCGGATCCTGGGTGACCCCGTACCGCTGATGGAACTTGAGCGAAACGGGAACCTTTTTACACGGTTGCGCAAGATAATCGGCCTTAGTTAGCAGAAGCATTATTTTAAAGCCATTATGGATGGCTGCGATTCGGGAATATTTGAGTTATTTTTATAAAGGGATCAACCATTGGAAAGGAGGCAGGGCCTTGCTTGAGTTCTTAGCGCGGCTTTTTCAGCGGAGTTCCCCGGGTAGCAAAGATATGGCGAGAGACAGGCTTCGCCTGGTTCTTGTTCACGACCGGGCGAATATATCGCCCGAACTGTTAAACATGCTCAAAGACGATCTCATCCGGGCGGTATCAAAGTATTTCGATATAAATGAGAACAGCCTGGAGATTACCCTTGATACCTCGGACAACATGGTGGCCCTTGTGGCGAGTATTCCGGTACAAAGCGTCAAGAGATCGGTGAAGATGGCCTCTGTTTAACGCTACAAGGAGCGATTTGAGCATGTAGGGCCGGAATACGGTTCCACGCCTCCCACCTCTCAAATCGCCGCGCCTGTGGGGTGTCTGAATAGCCACCTTTTGGGAGATAGGTTTTGAGGGGCGTCTGATAAGGAGATTGGCCGTCATGTGAGTGCGGCCTTTTTTTATTTGCCTTGGCTTTTACTTCCGGGTAGAATAAGCAGTAGCCGGAAAATAGAAGGTAGTATACAGAAGTTGTGAGTTGCAAGTCTTTTTTCTCTTCTGCATTCTATATTCTATATTCTGACTTTTGTATTCTGTTTTCTTTATAAAAGGAGGAGTTCCCCACTTCCAAATGACAAGTGAGAAAGAAGTTCTGGAATATATGCGCCGGAAAGTCTACCGCCCGCTTACCGAAGCCGAACTGGCACGGGTCTTTCTTCCGGAGGGCAGGGGACTGAACGCCTTTAAAAAGCTGCTCCGGCGGATGGTGGAAGACGGGCTGATCTACCAGACGCGCGCGGCGCGTTTCGGTTTACCGGAGCAGTTTAACCTGGCGGTGGGCCGGATTGAGAGCCACCGGAAGGGATACGCCTTTCTAATCCCGGACGCCGAGGGGAGTCCGGACGTCTTCCTGGGGCAGGAGAACCTGAGCGGGGCGATGCACAACGACCGGGTAGCCGTGCGCCTGCTGCCCGTGGGCAGGGGGAAGACCCGTGAGGGAGAGGTGGTCCGGGTCCTGAAACGGTGCAACCGTCGTCTGGTGGGCACGCTCAGCAAGAACAGGCGGTTTTCGGTAGTAATCCCGGATGACGCGCGGTTGGGTTCAGGTGTTGTAATACCGCGGGGGCGGATGACCGGAGCAAAGAACGGTGACAAGGTCGTGGTGGAGCTTACCGCCTACCCTTCGGCGAAGACCCCGTCGGAAGGCCGCGTGGTGGAAGTGCTCGGTCCCGGCGATGCGCCGGGTATGGATATCCTTACCTTATGCCGCCGCTACGAACTGACGGACGAATTCCCCGCGAAGGTGCTCGCGGAGGCTGCAGTCGTATCCGGGGTTATGGCGGAAGAAGAACTTCATGGGCGTCGCGACCTCAGGCAATGGTCGATTGTGACCATTGACGGGGAGAGCGCCAAGGACCTTGATGACGCGGTTAGTCTTGCGGTTCTGCCCGGGGGCGGTTACCAGCTCGGCGTCCACATCGCCGACGTAGGGTACTACGTCCGGGAAGGCGGCGCCTTGGACCGGGAGGCTATGGAGCGCGGGACCAGCGTTTACCTCCCCGGCCGGGTTATACCGATGCTGCCGCCGCGGCTTTCCAATGGAATCTGTAGCCTGAACCCGAACGAAGACCGGCTGACGTTTTCGGTGTTGATGAACATCGATCCCGAGGGCCGGGTGACAAGTCATGAGATATTTCCGTCGGTTATCCGTTCCCGCGAGCGGATGACATACGCGGCGGTATACCGGATTCTTGAAGGAGATTCGACCCTGGCTGAACGTTACCGTCCTCTCGTCGAAAAGTTCGACAGAATGCGGGATCTGTGTCTTGTTTTGCGCCGCCGCCGCCTCAACAAAGGGGCGATAGACTTCAACCTTCCGGAAACGTTTGTGAAGCTTGACGATTCCGGCAGGCCGCTTGATATTTTGCGGGCCGAGCGGACCATCGCCGAGCAGATCATAGAGGAATTCATGCTTCTGGCCAACGAGACGGTAGCAAGGCACGCCGCAATCCTCGGGTTGCCCTTCCTTTACCGGGTTCACCCGAAACCCGACGGCGAAAAACTCGCCACTCTGGAGCAGCTTCTGGGGGCTTTCGGGTACAGCACGCGGGGAATCACCCGGCTTGAACCGGCGAGTTTTCAGACGGTTCTCGACAACGTTACGGGAAAACCCGAGGAGAGGCTCATTAACATGGTGATGCTTCGCTCTATGAAGCAGGCCCGATATTCAGCGGAGCGCTCCGGTCACTTCGGTCTGGCGTCGGAATACTACACCCACTTCACCTCACCGATTCGGCGGTACCCCGATCTTTTCATCCACCGGGTACTGCGTGAAGCGCTTGACCGGGAACTGACGGAAAAACGGGCCGCCGAACTGCAGGCGCGGGCAGCCGCCGCAGCCGCGCTCTCATCGGAGCGGGAGAGGGTGTCGATAGAGGCGGAGCGTGAAGCGACGGACATCAAAAAAGTGGCTTTTATGCAGGATAAAATAGGAAATTTGTATGAAGGTTTTGTGAGCGGGGTTACCGCGTGGGGCCTTTATGTAGAGCTTCAGAACACCGTGGAAGGCCTGGTCCATGTCCGGACGCTTACCGACGATTTCTACGTCTATGATGAGAGGGGTTATACGTTGACGGGCCGGAACAGCGGCAGGATTTACCGCCTGGGGGATCCCGTCCGCGTACGGGTGGTCCGGGCTTCCACCGAAGACCGGACGATTGAATTCGAACTCTTGACAGATGGAAACGGTCTGTATTAAACTGTTCTTTGCATGATTATGGCTTAGAGTAACATTTCTGAAACCTAAACTGCCGGAAACGGTGGTATATTAAAGTTTGTTTGGAAGTCGCGAAACGCATTGGAGTTTCGCGAGGACAAAGGTCTTAACCGGGTCTTGATATAAGGAGTTGGAAAAATGCAGACATTTGTAGCAAAGCCGGGTGAGTTTGAACGCAAGTGGTATGTTCTTGACGCTGCGGGGAAACCCCTCGGCAGGCTGGCGACCGAAGCGGCGCGGGTCCTGCGCGGGAAGCATAAACCCATTTTTACCCCGCATGTTGACACGGGTGATCACGTCATCGTGATAAACGCCGATAAGGTGGTTCTTACCGGCAACAAGCTTCAGAATAAGTTCTACGTCCGGCATTCCGGGTATCCGGGCGGCCTAAAGATGGTTAATTACGCAACGCTGATGAAAACAAAGCCGGAACTTGCGGTCCGCAAGGCGATAACGGGGATGCTTCCCCACAATCGACTGGGGAGCCGCATGGCTGAAAAGCTGAAGGTGTACCGGGGGCCTGAGCATCCGCACCAGGCACAGAAGCCGGAACCCTTTGTGTTTTGAAAATAACGGTATCGGGTGCGTATCAAACAGAGAGTTTCAAAGCGATCATTAAAGGAGGATTAAGGTGGCCGGGGTAAATTTTTACGGCACAGGAAGGCGAAAGAATGCGATTGCCCGGGTTTTTCTTTCGCCCGGTGAGGGCAGTTTCGCAATAAACGAACAGACGCTTGAAAATTACTTCGGGCGTCAGACGCTCGAGGTTTTGATCCGGCAGCCGCTTGAGATCACCGGGATGGCGGGGCGTTTCGACGTGAGGGCCAAAGTCTTCGGCGGCGGGCCCAGCGGCCAGGCCGGCGCGATGCGTTTGGGCATCGCCCGGGCTTTGATCCAGGCGGACCCGAATCTGCGCTCCGCCCTGAAGAAGGCCGGTTTCTTGACGCGCGACCCGCGGATGAAGGAACGGCGTAAATACGGGCTGAAAAAGGCCCGGCGGGCGCCGCAGTTCTCGAAGCGTTAGCGACTATTCGGGCATGGGTTTCGGGACCCAATTCATCCAGCACTCAGCGGAGTAATTACACCCATTGATAGTAATGGTATCTATTAGCCGACTTGCACTCCGCGTATTAACGATGGATTTAACACCTGAGTGCTGGAAGTAGCCGGAATCCAGAATGTGCTTCGCAGTTGCTCACTTAAAATTAGGACCTGTAAGCTTGGAACTTAGAAGCAGTATTGTTAGCATACACGGAGCGCAACGAGAAGTGATGCAGTGCAAGGAAGAACGTTGGAGACGAACCGGAGCGTACATAGAGGTACGTGAGGATTCGGCTCCAACGGGTTGACGCAGCAATGCGTTGATTATCGTTGTGCCCTACGAAAGAAGAACCATTTTCCGAGTAATAACCCCTTTTCCGAAAACGTACTGTTTTAACAACACCAATTAACGGAGGAAGGGGGGCGTTTTCTGAAAAGGTCGAGGATTGGTCCCGCGCTTAAGATTTTCATTTTGGGTGTCGGGGCATATTTTTTTGTGGCCGCAGCCGTGCGGACGTACAACTTTACGGTGGTATCCGCCGAGCAGCGGGAAGTTGCGGCGCTGGCGCCCGTAATGATAGACAAACTGGTGGTGGTGGATGCCGGGCACGGCGGGCCTGACCCGGGGGTTGTCAGGGGCGATGTCCGGGAGAAAGACATCACGCTCGCGGTGGCGCTCAGGCTGGCCGGATTCCTGGAGCAGGGCGGCGCCCGGGTTATGCTCACGCGGGATAAGGACAGCGACGTGGCGAAACCCGACACCGGCGAAGGTGAGACCTGGAAACGCAGGGACCTCAAGGCGCGGGTGGCGGTGGCCAACGAAAACGGCGCCGATGTTTTTGTCAGCGTACATGTGAACAGCTTCCAGGAGGACAACGAACACGGCGCGCAGACTTTTTCGCAACCCGGCTGCCCTGACGGTCGCCAACTGGCGGGGGCTATTCAATCCGAACTTCAAACACTGCTGAGGAACACGAACCGCGTTCAGAAGGAGTGTGATTATTTCACCGGCCGTACGACCAAGATGCCTTCGGTTGTTGTGGAAATCGGTTTCCTTACAAACCCGCGCGAATTTTCCCTTCTGCAGCAGCCTAACTATCAGAGCAAGGTGGCCTTTGCCATCTACGCCGGTCTGGTGCGTTATTTTGCCGAGAAAGCGGGAGCGGTCCTTTCGTTACCGTAACGGAGTAGACAGTAGATAGAATATATAATATAGAATATAGTTTTCATTCTATATTCAGACTTCTGACCGTTTTAGCCACTCAGAAAAAGCTATGCTGTATTCTGCCTTTCAACTTTGAACCTTGAACTTCTTCTAACGTTTGCCGTCCCGCTCCCGGCTGTACGGGAGCGGGATGTACTGCACCGAAGGACGGCGCTGGCCGGGCTGCGGGTACAGTTCCATCAGGGCGTAGATCTCCTTGGGCAGTTCGGTTTGAACGGGCAGTCCGAGGTTCCTGAGCTGTTCCGGGGTGATGGGATAATCGTGGGTAAAATGACCGCCGGTCAAGAAATGGGCAATGGCCGCGGCCTTTTTTTCGTCTGCTTTGTCGAGCAGTATAAACTTGACGAAATCCTCGACCTGCCGGATCGCTTTCCGGGAGATATCTGCGAGAACCAGGGTGTTGTCGTCAACCTTATCCGCTCCCTTTTGGCGTACGGTCTCGAGGATTGAAGCAGCCGGGTAGTTCCCGAGCTGGGGGTCGACCGGTCCTAGGACGGCGTTGTCGTCCATCAGGATTTCGTCTGCGGCCAAAGAGATCATCGTCCCGCCGGACATGGCGTAGTGCGGGACAAAGACCGTCACCCGCGCGGGGTGTTTTGCCAGAGCGTTGGCGATCTGCTCCGCAGCCAGGACCAGCCCGCCGGGGGTATGCAGCAGGAGGTCGATCGGCATATCCGGCGGGGTGAAGCGGATGGCCCGCAGCACCTGCTCGGAGTCTTCAATGTTGATGTAACGGCTCAAGGGAAGGCCGAGGAAGCTCAGAAGCTCCTGGCGGTGAATCATGGTAATCACACGGGATCCCCTTCTTTGCTCCAGGCTCCGGATAAGACGCAACCGCTGGATCTCCAGGCGTTGCTGCTTCAACATGGGCCAGAACGCCGAGATGATAATGATGGTCCAGATGATTTCGGTAAAAGAAATTGCCATGACAGCGCTCCTTCTTGAGGAAACAGATTGGCTTGTATTATTTTATCCGGAGAAAAGGATTAAGCCGCGAAGAGGCGAAATGGTTCCGTAAATATTCTAACAGGTTTGCCTAAAAAACGCCAAGCCTGGCAAATAAGGAGCAGTGGATAATGTTACCGGTCGGGGATGTATATTCAGTCTTGATTTACGCGAAAAACAACGGTTATTTCACCGAACTCAACGATCTTTATGCCCAGATCCCGGAGCGGGAGTGCGGGGATTGCAGCGAGTGTTGCAAAGGCGCGCCGGCGGCGTTTTTTCTCGAGTACCTTAATGTGTATACCCACCTCCGGGAACGTTTACCGCAGGAGCAGTCGGTAATCGTCCGGCGGGCCATCGGCTTCTTTTTTCTCGAACTGGTGGAACCCGAGCAGAAATGTGCTTTCCACGGCGGGGAAAACGGTTGTCTTATCCGGCAGGTGCGCCCGCTCAGCTGTCGCACATTCGGCCTGTTAAACAAGGACGATTACGAGAATATGGAACAGAAACGGATTTCGCGATTAAAAGAAATCGCGGAGGGTTTCCGCACCACCCACGGGATAGAGCTGCCCGACGCGCTTCTGGTTTCCCGCCCCTTTTGCGATAAAAGCCGTGGACCTGAGAGTATAGACCTCAGCACCGTCGAAGAGTGCCGGGTGCGTTTGACCTCCCTCGACAGCAGGATCGTATCGCCGGAATTGGTATTCAGCCAGAGGACTTACCTTCCCCTGCCGGCCCAGTTGGCGATGACGGTTCTCAACCCGGGAGTGCGCGGTAAGCGCGTGGAGATTATGCGGGAGTACCTCAAGGGATCACGGGAGCTGCTTGATAAATATACCAGGCGCGGCCACGGCTTTAAGTTCTAACTATTCAGGTATTCCGTAGGGCGTGGCGATAAGCTGCGCATAGCTTTGTCGGCGCTACCGGCCGGATGCTCACGTACGTTTCGAGTACGCTCCGCTCCGTCCGGTGTCGACCTTCGCGCTCTGCTTGCTTCTCACCACGTTCCGTAATTGTAATGCGAAAGGGTGAATAGTTACAGTTTTAGGCACCATGGATATAACGAGTCTTTTTCTTACCGCTTTCATTGTCGCTCTGACGGGGGCGATGATGCCGGGGCCGCTTTTGACGGTGACGGTGGCCGAAAGTGTCCGACGGGGTTTCTGGGCGGGACCGCTTCTTATTATCGGCCACGGCGTACTGGAAGCCGGGTTGGTGGGAGCGCTTGCTCTGGGGCTCGGACCGGTTATATCCCGCCCGAATGTGGTTGCCGTGATTGCGCTTGTCGGCGGCGGGTTTTTACTGTGGATGGGGGTAACAATAGTAAGGGATGTTCTGGCGGGACGCGCCACCTTAACCCTCGAACCCACACGGAAGCGTGACGGTCCGGGCGGCACCCCGGCTGATCGCGCCGGCGCCGTCAATAAAATGGTTTTTACGGCCGGAGCAGGACAGCTAACCGGAAGGGAAATGGGGCGTCTGGTCGGGCTCGGGGTAGCGGTCAGCTTTTCGAACCCGTACTGGAGCCTCTGGTGGGCTACGATCGGCATCAAGTATATAAGCGACGCGCTGCCTTTGGGCTTTACGGGACTGACTGTTTTTTATACCGGTCACATACTGGCCGATCTGGCGTGGTACGCCGCGGTGGCCGCGGCGATCATCGGAGGCAGGCGTGTTTTCAGTCCTGCGGGCTACCGGCTGGTTTTGGCTTTGGCCGGATTTTTTCTAATCGGGCTCGCGGGTTATTTCATCGTAAGCGGCTGGCGTTTCTGGTGATTTTCTTAGCGCCTTCGACGCCAAAATCTATAAAAAATGGCAAGAAAAATTAACCACAGAGACACAGAGCACGGAGGGGAAAGACAAAATTTCTTTGTTATTGCAACTATTTAGGCATGGGTTTCAATTCCGAATTCAGAAGTGGTCGGCGTCCCCGGAGGCTCGCGGCTGGCCCTTGCAGCTGTGAAACCAACCACGGTGGATTTCGGCCTTATAGAAGTCTAAAATGGCTGGGTGTATTGGGTATTTACCAACATTCTGACTTCTGGCTACTGGATTCTGACCTGAATGAATACTTGTTATTTAGTCTTGACATTTCTTTTCTCTGTGAACTCCGTGCCTCTATGGTGAGAATATTTAGTTCCGGCTCTTCCGGTTAGGCTTTAAGGGGGCGAGAATGTGCGTACCGGTAGTATAGTAATAGGCGGCATCGTTCCCCATCCGCCGATTATGGTTCCCGAGGTAGGCCGGGGCGATGCCGGGGAGGTTCGCCGAACCCAAGAGGCGCTTCGCGAACTCGGAGGGATGATAAACCGGAGCGGCGCGGCGACGATGATCTTCATATCCCCGCATGGTCCGGTGCTCTGGGATGCCGTGGGTGTGGTCGCCACAAAGGAACTCCACGGGAATCTCGGCCGGTTCGGCGCTCCGGGCGTATCATTCGATCTCAGGACCGACACGGTGCTGGTTGACGTTCTGCGGCAGGAATTGCTGCAAATCGGGGTTCCTGGTGTCGAGGCGGGTGAAGGGCAGGGTTACCGGTTGGACCATGGGGTGACCGCACCGCTTTACTGGCTGCGGGAAGGCGGCGTGAAACTGCCGGTGGTGGTCTGCGGGACGGCGCTCTTGGCGCTTCACCGGCTTTACGGCTTTGGGGTTGCGGTGCAACAGGCGGCGCTCAAATCGGGTAGGAAGGTAGCGGTTATCGCGAGCGGGGATCTTTCCCACCGGCTGTCTCCGGAAGCGCCGAACGGTTACGATCCTTACGGCGAAGTCTTCGACCGGCGGATGCAGGAGATAATAGGGGCGGCGGATGTGCGGGCGCTGATGAAGCTTGACCCGGTGCTGGTCGAGCGAGCGGGAGAGTGCGGTTACAGGCCGATCATAATGCTGTTCGGCGCGTTGGAAGGGCTCAAGGTCAAGCCGGCGGTTTTGTCCTATGAGGGACCATTTGGTGTGGGGTACATGGTGGCGGGTCTGGTGCCGGAAGGCGAGGATGAGAACCGGCGCATTTACGAGGATCTGCTGAAAGAGGCCGAGGCGCGGCGCGCGAAGGAAGGTTTCCTGGTACGCCTGGCCCGGAAGGCGATACGCGCTTACCTAGAGGAAGGGGAGCGTGTCCAAGCCGAAACGGTGCCCCCCGAATTCAGCGGGCAGGCGGGGGTTTTCGTTTCCCTTAAGAAAGGCACCTTCCTGAGGGGCTGCATAGGTACGATCAGCCCGACGAGGTCAAACATCGTGGAAGAAGTGATTGAAAACGCAATCGGCGCGTCCACCCGCGACCCCCGGTTCGATCCGGTGAGAGCGTCGGAGATTGAAGACCTGAGTATTTCTGTTGACGTGCTCGGGCGGCCGGAACCTGTAAGCGGGCTGGACGAACTCGACCCGAAACGATACGGGGTGATTGTTTCCCGCCGTTTACGGAAAGGGCTGTTGCTGCCCGACCTGGAGGGGGTCGACACGCCGGATCGGCAGGTGGCTGTTGCCAGGCAGAAGGCCGGCATCGGGCCCGACGAGCCGGTGAAGTTGGAGCGGTTTGAAGTGAAAAGGTACTTTTAGAAGCCAGAAGCCATGTCTTCCCCATTCTGAATTCTGACTACTGACTACTGAATTCTGACCCCAAAAGGAGCAGAATTAGCTAAAAAGTGCGCGAAGCTCTTTTTTATAAAAAACGCAAAGACAACACGGTCGTCTGCCGACTGTGCCCCAAGGCGTGCGTTATTAAGCAAGACCGGGCCGGATACTGCCGGGTGCGCGAGAACCGCGAGGGTGTTCTTTATACGCTTAATTACGGAAGATGCACCTCCTGTTCAGTCGACCCCATGGAGAAAAAACCGCTCTACCATTTCTACCCGGCGCACACGATATTATCTCTAGGGACCTTCGGCTGCAACCTTCACTGTTCCTTCTGCCAGAACTGGGAGATTGCCCACGGCTCGCCTCCCGCGGTCAGTCTTGAACCCGAACGGGTGGCGGCGATGGTTGGGGCTCAAGGGCCGCGCTGTACCGGTGTGGCCTATACTTACTCCGAACCGATGGTGTGGTACGAGTTTGTAAGGGATACCGCCCGGCTGGTAAGCGAGGCCGGTTATAAAAACGTTCTGGTGACCAACGGGATGGTGAACGAAAAGCCGCTGAAAGAGATACTTCCTTACATTGATGCGTTGAACATCGATGTCAAAGCCTTCCGGGATGATTTCTACAAAAAGACCTGCGCCGGTCGGCTGCAACCGGTTAAGAAAACGGTGGCGTGGGCCCGGGAGAAATGTCACGTCGAGGTGACCACCCTCATTGTCACCGGTCTCAATGATTCGGAACAGGAACTGGGCGAGCTGGTAGAATGGTTGTCCGGGTTGGATCCGGACATGCCGCTTCATCTCTCACGTTACTTTCCCAACTTTGAAATGGACCGTCCGCCGACACCCCCGGACACCTTGCGCCGGGCGCTCCGGATAGCCCGTGAGCGTCTGAACTATGTTTATCTTGGGAACATTCAGGGTGAAGGCGCCGGTGATACCCTTTGTCCCGCCTGCGGTACGGTGGTTATTTCGCGCACGGGATACACGGCTCGAAACCGCGCTTTCGAGGACGGTAAATGCGCCGTGTGCGGGAACCATATTCCGATAAAGGGAACGGTCTGGCGCGAAAAATAATTATTATAAGATAAAGGATTTATAGTTTAAAATTCATTTATTACATGGGTGCTTCCCTTAAAAACCGCGTGATATTTCCCGCGATTTAGTTTTATACAAGTATTGCGTTATCAGACGGCAAAAGCCCTGATATCTTGAAATACGAGTATCTCCGGTTTTGTGAGAGGGACAGGGTTTATCTTAAAAAATATTTCCCTGTCTTGTTGTATTTTTATGCAACCAGTTGTATAATTATTTATATAATATGTCGATACGGGTGATTTAATTGATCAAGGTCGGTATTATCGGGGCAACAGGTTATACGGGTGCGGAACTGGTGCGGTTGTTGGTCAGGCACCCCGCGGTTGAGATTGCGATGTTGACATCCCGCAGTTATGCGGGGAAGAAGTTGAGTGAGGTCTTTCCCCACCTTACCGGTTTTTCGGACCGGGAACTGGTCGCGCTTGACGCGGACGAGGTGGCGGCGGGCTGTGACGTCGTCTTCGTGGCGCTTCCCCATGGTCACGCGGTGTCTGTGGCAAAGACGGTTCTGGATCGTGGTAAGCGGTTCATCGATCTGGGGGCGGATTTTCGTTTCCGGGACGTACGGGTTTACGAGGATTGGTACAAGGTAAAACACGAGGCCCCGGCGCTGCTTGAAGAAGCGGTCTACGGCCTGCCGGAGCTCTACCGCGAGCAGATAAAGAATTCCCGTCTGATAGCCAATCCGGGCTGCTACCCCACGGCGTCGCTCTTGGCTGCGGTTCCGCTCCTGCATGCGGGGCTGATTTCGCCGGAAGGCATCATCATCGACGCTAAATCGGGGGTTTCGGGCGCCGGCCGCACGCTCAACCTGCGGGTGCATTACGCGGAAGTTAATGACAACGTTCAGGCATATAATGTCGGGGTGCACCGGCACACGCCTGAAATAGAACAGGGATTGTCGGCGGCGGCGCGCCGGGAGCTGAAGGTTTCGTTCACTCCGCACCTGGTGCCGCAGACAAGGGGCATTTTAGCGACCGTTTACGCCGGCTTGAAGAAGCCGCTTTCGACGGCGGCACTCCTCGATCAGTACCGGGAGTTTTACCGCGACGAGTATTATGTCCGGGTTCTGCCGGAAGGGGTATTGCCGCAAACCAAGGGCGTCGCGGGGTCAAACTGTGTTCATCTGGGAGCGGTGGCCGATTCGCGAACGGGCCGGGCGGTGCTCCTTGCCGCGATCGACAACCTGGTTAAGGGAGCGTCCGGGCAGGCGGTGCAAAACATGAACCTGCTTTTCGGGCTGCCGGAGACAACCGGGTTGGACTTTGCAGGGATTTTCCCTTAGGCGCTTGACGCCAGGATCTGCGCAAAATGGGCAAGCCCAGCACTCAATGTGCTGATCCTAAGACGCGCGTTCTAAATAACATGCATAAAACGATTAGATATCGACGTACCGTTGAGTGCTGGGTGGTTCCGGCGTTTCCGGGTAATGGACTTTTTAATAGTTAAATTTACCTTTGACCGAAGGGAAGGAATCTGATGGAGTGGATAGGGGGCGTTACTCTCCCCGCCGGTTTCATGGCAAGCGGTGTGGCATCCGGGATTAAAAAGGCCAAGAAAGACTTGGCGCTCCTTGTCAGCACGGTGCCTGCTGCGGCGGCAGGGGTTTTTACGACCAACCGGGTCAAAGCGGCGCCGCTTCTGATCACCGCGGAGCGGCTGCAAAGCGGCCAGGCGCAGGCGGTCATCGTCAACAGCGGCAATGCGAACGCGTGTACCGGCCCGGATGGGTTCGCGGACGCGACGGCAATGGCCCGGTCGACGGCGGCGGCGTTGAGGTTGCCGGAAGAACTTGTTCTGGTGGGTTCCACCGGGGTTATCGGTCAGCGTCTTCCGGTGGAAAAGATTAAGGCGGCGCTGCCGGCGGCGGTGAAGGCGTTGGGGCCGTCCGGCCGCGCGGCGGCGGAAGCGATCCTTACCACGGATACGGTTGTTAAGGAAGCTGCCGTCCGGTTCACTATCGGCGGCAGGAGGTGTACCGTCAGCGGTATGGCCAAGGGCTCGGGAATGATTCACCCGAATATGGCTACGCTCCTCGCCTTTCTAACGTCGGACGTGGCGGTGGAAGCGGAGCTTCTTCCCCAGGCCCTGAAGGCCGCGGTGGATGCTTCTTTCAATATGATTACGGTGGACGGGGACAGCAGTACCAACGATATGGTGCTGGCGCTTGCCAACGGTCAGGCCGGCAACAAGGTAATTGACGGCCCGGGTGAGGATTATGAGGTTTTTCTGGCCGCGCTTACCGCGGTATCGATCGAACTGGCGAAGAAAATCGCGCGGGATGGGGAAGGCGCCTCCAGATTGATCGAAGTGCGGGTCAAGGGGGCCCGCACACCCGGTGATGCACGGACCACGGCCCGGTCAATCGCCGCGTCCAACCTGGTCAAAGCGGCTGTTTTCGGCCGGGACGCCAACTGGGGCCGCATCTTGTGCGCCGCCGGTTACTCCGGCGCCGATTTTAACCCGGCCACGGTCGATATCTTCCTGGGTGAGGAACAGGTGGCGGCAAACGGGGCGGGTCTTGTCTTTTCCGAGGAAAGCGCCATGAAGGAATTGGAGAAGGATCCGGTCATTATTACAGTGGATTTGAAGGACGGCGACGGCGCGGCCACGGCCTGGGGTTGTGACCTTACGTACGATTACGTTAAGATAAATGCCAGCTACAGGAGTTAAGAGGCAAGAAGCAAGAAGTCGGAAGTCGGAGGCGTATGGTAGGCAGCAGGTGGTAGACAGTAGATAGCAACGCTTTGCTTGGAGGATTAAGAATGGTTTTAACGGCGGTTGAGAAGGCAGGAATCCTAGTAGAGGCCCTGCCTTACATTAAGCAGTTTTACGGAAAGATTATCGTGGTGAAATACGGCGGGCACGCAATGCTCAACTGCGAGCTGAAACAGGCGGTTATGACAGACCTCGTGCTTATGAAGTACGTAGGGATGCACCCGGTCGTGGTTCACGGCGGCGGCCCCGAGATTAACAAGATGCTGAAACGACTCGGTAAGGAGTCCTCTTTTATCGGCGGCCTCCGTGTTACGGACGCGGAAACAATGGAAATAGTCGAAATGGTTCTCGGCCGCCTGAATAAGGAGATCGCCGCTCTGATTAACCGCCTCGGCGGCAGGGCGGTGGGCCTTTGGGGAAAAGACGCCAATCTGTTCAAGGCGGTCAAAAAACCGGGCATCATCAGCGTCGCCGACGGCACTAAAATCGAGCAGGACATCGGGCTGGTAGGGGAGGTCACAGAGGTAAACCCCGAGCTTCTTTTCAGCGTCATCAGGCAGGGCTATATCCCGGTGGTGGCGCCGATCGGCCTGGGACCCGAAGGGGAGGGTTACAACATCAACGCCGATACCGTGGCCGGGAGGATCGCCGGGGCCCTGGGCGCCGACAAGCTGATCATTCTTACGGACGTCGAGGGCATATTGAGAAACCCGCAGGATAAGGGTTCGGTGATTTCAAAGGTCAAGTTGGAAGAAATCCCGGCGCTTGCAACCTCCGGGAAGATTTCCGGGGGGATGATCCCAAAACTGGAGTGTTGCGCCGCGGCGCTCAAGGACGGGGTCAACAGCGCCCACATTCTCGACGGGAGGGTGCTGCACGCCATCCTGCTCGAGGTCTTTACCGACGAAGGCGTCGGAACAATGGTGGTTCACTAATGGAATGTAGAATGTGGAATATAGAAGTCAGAAGCCGGGAATTAGGAGTCAGTAGACAGTAAACAGTAGTCATCAGGGAAGTAGACAGTAGACATTAATTAAAATATGAGGATTACGGCTCAACGAGGAATTAAAATGTAGACCGAAGCTGGCTGTTTAGATAATCAGAATCGGCATAAAACCATGATTTACCTGTGTCGCATTTTGTATTGATTCATGGTGTCGTCCTTGGCATCTTGGCGGTTATTGTTTTTAGACAGGAGGGGTTGGAAAACGTGGAACAATATCAAGGTCTCACATCAAAAGAAATTACCGAGCTTGCCGAGAAACATATAATAAAGACCTACTCCCGCCTGCCGCTGGTGCTGGTGAGAGGCAGCGGGGCGCGGGTTTGGGACGCCGAAGGCAAGGAATACCTTGATTTTCTGGCCGGCCTTGCGGTCAACTCCCTGGGACACTGTCACCCGAGGGTTGTGGCCGCCGTCAGAGAACAAGCGGGCATTCTAATGCATTGTTCCAACCTTTATTATACGATTCCGCAGGTTGCGCTGGCGAAATGGCTGACCGAGAATACCGCTTTTGACCAGGCGTTTTTCTGCAACAGCGGTGCGGAAGCGGTGGAGGCGGGACTCAAGCTGGCCAGGAAGTATGTGTATAAGAAGCGCGGCCCCGGTTGTTCCGAGATCGTAACGGCGGAGGGTTCCTTTCACGGCCGGACCTTCGGTGCGGTTACCGCCACGGGGCAGCCGAAGTACCACAATGGCTTCGAGCCGCTGGTTCCGGGTTTCAGATACATACCGTTCAACGATGTGGCGGCCCTGCGGGAGGCGGTTAATGAAAAAACCGCGGCCGTGCTGCTAGAGCCGGTGCAGGGAGAGGGAGGAATATATCCGGCGTCGCCGGAATTCCTCGAAACGGCGCGCCGGGTGACCCTGGAAAAAGGAGCCTTACTCATTTTTGACGAGGTGCAGTGCGGGCTGGGAAGGACCGGGCGCCTCCTGGCCCAAGAACATTACGGGGTAACGGCGGACCTTACTTGTCTTGCCAAGGCGCTTGCCGGCGGTTTTCCTATGGGGGCACTGCTGGCCACCGCCGAGGCGGCTTCAGGTTTCAGCCCGGGGGACCATGCTTCGACATTCGGGGGGAACCCGTTGGCGGCAGCGGCTGCTCTGGCATCCGTCACCGCCATGACCGGGGAAGGTCTCGTGGAAAACGCGGCGTCACTGGGTGCTTACTTTAAAGAAAAATTAACAGCCCTGGGAGAGGAAACCGGGATGATACGGGAGGTAAGAGGTCTCGGTCTCATGCTCGGAGCGGTATTGTCGGTTCCGGCCAATGTGGTGGTTGAAACCTGCCAGGAGCGCGGGCTTCTCACCAACGCGGTGAAAGAGGATACCTTACGTTTTGTGCCGCCGCTTACAATCACCCGTAAGGATGTAGACAGCGCTACCGCTATCCTGAAAAAAGGTTTGCTGGCGGTTGCAGGGAATTAATTTTAACTATAGGTTTATAAATATCAATATGTCGGACCCGTAAGCCGGTTACTCAGATCCAGAAGAGTTCTATATGACGCATTCAGCGGCACTACGTCGAATGAAAAAGAGGACCCTTTGAGCTGGTCACTTTGAAGCAGTAACGTAACAAAGGCGGAACGCAGCGAGAAGTGATGCAGTGCAAGGAAGACCGGAGGAGACGAACCATTTTAGAAGTTGGATGCAGGAGGTTGGAAGTTGGAGTTATTAAGGGAATTCACAAAGCGAATTCCTGTAAAAGGTTTAACCTCTAACTTCTGGCCTCTCACCTCCAAAATGGTACGTGAGGATTCGGCTCTGCCGGGCTGACACAGCAATGTGTTACTTATCGATGCGCCCACCGAAAGCAGCACTATTTTCAAGGAGGTGAGATCACATTATGTATGCGTCCTTGCGGAAGAGGTTTCACAAAAGGAATTTTCTCACGATGGCAGACGTTACAGGTCCGGAAATTATGGATATTCTTGAGTTTTCACGCGAGTTGAAAGGGTCTAAATCAAGGGGCGAAACCCACACCTTTTGCGCGGGTAAAACCCTTGCCATGATATTTCAGAAGCCTTCAACCAGAACAAGGGTCTCCTTCGAGGTCGGAATGTCCCAGCTCGGGGGACACGCCCTTAACCTGAACGTGGGGGATCTTCAACTCGGCCGGGGTGAAACAATCGCCGACACGGCGCGGGTTCTTTCCCGTTACGTGGGTGGTATAATGATTCGTACGTTCAACCAGCGGGACGTGGAAATCTTTGCTGCGGAGGCAACGGTCCCGGTAATCAACGGACTCACAGACCGGGAGCATCCCTGCCAGATCCTTGCGGACCTTATGACGATTCTGGAACATAAAAAGCGGTTTGAAGGGCTGAAACTTGCATGGGTGGGAGACGGCAACAACGTCTGCAATTCCCTGTTGCTGGCCTGCCCCAATGTGGCGATGCATATCGCCGTCGCCAGCCCGCCGGGCTACGAACCGCTCCCGGAAATAGTCGACATGGCTAGGGCGGCGTGTAGGGGGAGCAGGGTGGAGGTTCTTAACGATCCGGTTGAGGCAGTCCGAAACGCGGACGTTGTGGTTACAGACACGTGGGCGAGCATGGGACAGGACGACGAGCGCGAGGAAAGGGCGAAGGTTTTTCAGCCTTACCAGGTCAACAGCGCTCTGGTTGCCCACGCCGAGCCCGATTACATATTCCTGCACTGCCTGCCGGCGCACCGCGGCGAGGAGGTTACGGACGAGATTATTGACGGACCGGCAAGCCGGGTGTGGGACGAAGCGGAAAATCGGCTGCACGTGCAGAAAGCGTTGTTGTCATTGTTGCTTTAGAGCCGGCCGCGGCAAGAAGGGGTGACTTAATGACCAGGAAAATTGTGCTTGCATACTCCGGGGGCCTCGATACCTCGATCATTATCCCCTGGCTTAAAGAGAATTACGGCTGTGAGGTAATCGCCATGGCCGCCGACCTCGGCCAGGGTGAGGAACTGAAAGCGGTAAGGGAAAAGGCCCTGAAGAGCGGCGCGAGCAAGGTTTATATAGAGGACGTCAGGGAGGAGTTCCTGACGGATTATGCATTCCCGACACTTCGGGCAGGCGCTGTATACGAAGGAAAGTACCTTCTCGGTACTTCCATGGCCCGACCGCTTATCGCCAGGAAACTGGTCGAGGTGGCGCGCAAGGAAGGAGCGGAGGCCGTAGCGCACGGCGCTACCGGCAAAGGAAACGACCAGGTGCGTTTTGAGGTCAGTGTGAAGGCCCTGGCCCCGGACCTGGCGGTGATTGCTCCCTGGCGCCTGTGGGAGATTGGTTCGCGCGAAGAGGCGATTGCTTACGCCGCGGCCCGCGGTATTCCGGTACCGGTTACCAAAGAGCGCCCTTACAGCATGGACCGGAACATTTGGCACCTGAGCCACGAGGGCGGAGACCTGGAGAACCCCGGAAACGAGGCGCCGCAGGACATTTATCTTATAACCACCGCGCCGGAGAAGGCGCCTTCGGAGTCTGCCTACGTGAACCTTGAGTTTGAAGCCGGAACCCCGGTGGCGCTTGATGATACCCGCCCCGACCCGGTTACCCTGGTCGAACGATTGAACGCCCTGGCCGGGAAAAGCGGCGTCGGGATCGTTGATATGGTCGAGAATCGTTTGGTGGGGATGAAATCCCGGGGGGTTTACGAGACCCCCGGAGGGACCGCGCTTTTTTACGCCCTGAGGGAGCTTGAGCGTCTGACGCTGGACAGGGCCACGCTTCACTTCAAGGAAGTGGTGGCGCTCAAGTATGCGGAGCTTGTTTACGACGGTTTATGGTTTTCCCCGCTCAGAGAGGCTCTCGACGCCTTTGTCACCGCGGTTACCCGGACGGTGACCGGGAGCATCCGTCTCCGGTTTTATAAGGGGAATATTTCCACATCCGGTATCCGGTCGGCGCATTCCCTGTATCTTAAGGACCTGGCAACTTTTGAGCGCGATGAGATGTATGACCAGAAGGACGCCGCGGGCTTTATCAATCTCTTCGGCCTGCCCTTAAAAGTCAGGGCGCTGGTGGAAAAAGAGGCTGAAGGTGAATAGCGGGCCGCCAGGCACTTAGGGCGTGAAGATTTGCGCAAGATGGCAAAAAAAAATAACCACAGAGGCACAGAGCACACGGAGGGTACTGATATAAAGCGGCGAGTCATGAATTAAGTCCTCAGTCGAAAGTCCCCAGTTCCTGTTTCCGGACTTAGGACGCAGGACATAGGACTTCGGACTTGATGATCTGCCTCTGCTGTGACCCACATTTAATGTGCTGATCCTAAGACGCGCGTTCTAAGTAACATGCATAAAACGATGTAGTTTTAACGTACCGTTAAGTGTTGGGTGGTTCCGGCTTATTCGAGTTGGGCGAGAAAGAAGGAGGGGTTTTATGAGTACCCTTTGGGGTGGCCGCTTTCAGAAGGAAACCGACGAGCGGGTAAGAGCCTTCCAGGATTCCCTGAGTTTCGACTCCCGCCTCTGGCCTTATGACATCCAGGGCAGCATGGCACACGCCAGGATGCTGGTGAGAACAGGCATCCTCAGTTCCGAAGAGGGGAACATGATCGTGAAAGGCCTGGAGAAGATCTACGATGCTTTTCTCGCCGGCAAGGTGGCGCTTACGGGAGAGGAAGACATCCACTCGCTGATCGAAGCGCTGCTGGTGAAATGGGTGGGGGACGCGGGGAAGAAGCTGCATACCGGTCGAAGCCGGAACGACCAGGTGGCAACCGACTTAAGGCTGTATTTAAGAGATGAAATAAGGGCGGTTCGCGAACTCCTCACCGGAATCCGCCGGGTACTGGTGGATTTAGCGGCGGTCCACTGCGAGACGCTGATGCCCGGGTTTACCCACCTCCAGCCGGCCCAGCCGGTTACCTTCGCTCACCACCTCCTTGCCTATTACGAGATGTTCAGCCGTGACAAAGCCCGTTTCGAAGACTGCTACTACCGTACAAATGTGATGCCTCTGGGCGCCGGGGCCTTGGCCGGAACAACCTTTCCCCTCGACCGCGAATTCCTTGCGGAAGAACTGGGTTTTGACGCCCTTACCGAAAACAGCATGGATGCGGTGAGCGACCGGGACTTCGTGGTGGAGTTCTGTTCGGCGGCGGCGCTTGCCATGGTCCACCTGAGCCGCCTGTGCGAAGAGATTATCTTATGGAGTACGCCCGCAATCGGTTTTATTGAGCTCGATGACGCCTTTACCACAGGATCGAGCATGATGCCCCAGAAGAAAAACCCGGATGTCGCGGAACTGTCCCGCGGAAAAACGGGGCGGGTGATCGGGAACCTGACGGGGATGCTGGTACTGCTGAAGGGACAACCGCTTACTTACAACAAGGACATGCAGGAGGACAAGCCCCTGCTTTTCGACACCGTGGATACGCTGAAGGGGTGTCTTGAGGTTTTCATCCCCATGATCGAGTCGCTCCGGGTTGACCGCGGGCGAATGGCCGCTGCGGCTTCCGTTGGTTTTCTGTGCGCGACCGACCTGGCGGAGTACCTTGTCAACAAGGGGCTTGCGTTCCGGGAGGCGCACGAGGTGGTCGGCGGGGTGGTTCTATATTGTCTTGATGCAGGTAAGCGGCTTGATGATCTTGACCTCGAAGAATACCGCCGTTTTTCCCCGGTTATCGCGGAAGACGTTTTTCAGGCGGTTAAACTTGAGGAGTCGGTTAAAGCCCGCCGGGTGTTGGGCGGCCCTTCACCCGACGTGGTACGGGAAAGAATTGAATATTTGAAAGAAATTCTAAAATATGATTGACAATGTTCCATTTCCACCATATACTTAAAAGTGCAAGTTATATCTTTCACAAGAAGATGGTTTATTCCGCCCATCCGAGCGGGGTGATTGCAATGAGTAAGCTTGATGAAGCTTATCGGGTCCTTGAAGCGGCGGGGTGCCGACTCCTTCCGGTTCCCGGCACGAAATGGTACGAACTGCACGCCCCGGAGGGCTGGATGGTGCTGGTGAAGGAAAAGGACATTATTAAAGTCCTCGAAAGAAGCGAACCGGCACAAATCCGAGAGTGGTTACATAAAGTGAATACGGCAAATGTAAACAGCCTCATCGTATAACATAAATTCATTGGTGATACCTTAACTATAACCCCCATCCCTTTGGCCAGTTTGACTGGCCCTATTTTTTTGATTAAAGCCGATCGCTTGTGAGTGTTTCTTTTTTCACGAGTTTTTAATTTTTACGGCGGGTGAGTCCCGCCTCTGGGGATAAGATTTTAGTAATCGGTTCATCTTGACATGACGGGTAAATAGAGGTAAAATTTCACCCAGCTTAAAAAGAGCCTGCAGGAGGAGAACCTTGTGCCCAAAATCGCGGTGATACCCGGCGACGGGACGGGTCCGGAACAAATTAGAGAGGGAATGAAGGTCCTGTCAGCGGCGGCGGAAATCGAAGGATTCAAGTTCGATGCCGTTACCTATGATTTCGGCGGCGATAGATACCTCAGAACCGGTGAGACGCTTCCAGACAGCGCCCTTGAAGAGTTGCGGGGATTTGATTCAATTTATCTGGGCGCGATCGGACACCCCGACGTTAAACCCGGTATTCTGGAAAAGGACATCCTGTTGCGTCTTCGTTTTGAACTCGATCAGTATGTTAATCTGCGGCCTGTTAAACTTTACCCGGGTGTTGATACCCCGCTTAAAGACAAGAGCCCTCAGGATATCGACTTTGTGGTGGTCAGGGAGAATACGGAAGGGCTTTACTGCGGCGCGGGAGGTTTTCTGAAGCGGGGGACCGTGGATGAGGTGGCCGTCCAGAATTCGATTAATACTTACAGAGGGGTCGAGCGCTGCATTCGCTACGCCTTTGAGTACTGTCGGAAAAGAAATAAAAACAAGAAACTGACGCTTTGCGGGAAAACAAACGTCCTGACTTACGCCTTCAGCCTGTGGGAGAGGGTTTTTCACGGGGTAGGAGAGGAATACCCGGATATTCAGCGGGATTACGCGCACGTTGACGCCACCTGCATGTGGATGGTAAAAAACCCCGAATGGTTCGACGTGATTGTAACGGACAACATGTTCGGTGATATCATCACCGACCTCGGAGCAATGATCCAGGGCGGCATGGGCATCGCCGCAGGCGGTAATATCAATCCGACCGGGGTTTCCATGTTCGAGCCTATCGGCGGTTCGGCGCCCAAGTATGCGGGGAAGAATGTCATTAACCCGCTTGCCGCTATCTACGCCGGGGCGATGATGCTTGAACAGCTTGGTGAGGAGCGGGCGGCTGCACGGGTTGAGCGCGCGGTTCAGGAGGTGTGCGCAAAACACCTGAAAAGCCTCGCCGCCGGGAGGATGGGCCATTCCACGAGCGAAGTGGGTGATCTGGTCATCAGACACCTTTCCTAGGAGGCTGCTGCAAAACGGGGCCGGTCGACCTTGAAAATGACAAAACTTGATTTTCCGATGGGTTTTGCTATAATGAGTGGTAGTCAGTCAGGTGCCAGGGGTTGTACCCTGGTTATCTTTTTCGTTGGGTTTTTTTGGACAAATGCGCTGAAAATTTTAAAGGACTTGACTACAGCACGCCGAATAGGTAGTTTATTTTGAGGAAGTATTCAGCCGCCTAGTGTTTCTTTGACGGAACGCGGTGAATAGATGTTAAAACACGGAGACGGGAGGACGCGGATGCAGGTTACGTCGGAGCGTTTAGAGAAGAGCACCGTACTTTTGCAGGTAGAAGTAGAGGCGGAACACTTTGACCAGGCGGTTGAACGCGCTTACCGGAAGGTGGCGAAGGATGTTACAATCCCTGGTTTCCGCAAGGGAAGGGTACCGAAGGTTATCCTCGAACGTTATGTGGGCAAGGAGAAACTATATGAGGAGGCGGCGACACTGGTTCTCGGCGAGGTTTACCCGACAGCGGTAAGCGACGCCGGAATAGATCCGGTTTCTCAGCCGGAAGTGGAAATCGTTCAGGCTGAAAAGGGGAAGCCGCTGATTTTCAAGGCCAAGGTAGAGGTCAAGCCGGAGGTTGAATTAGGACAGTATAAAGGTATAGAGGTCGTACGGCGGGTTAATTCCGTCACCCGGGAGGACGTTGAAGCGGAGCTTGAAAAGCTGCGGAACCGCTACGCCCGGTTGGTGACGGTTGAAGACGGGGCCGTGGACAAAGACGATATTGTTACCATAGATTACGAGGGAACGATTGAAGGTAAAGCGTTTTCCGGCAGTACTGCTAAAGGCAGAGAGATCGAGGTCGGACACGGGTACTTGATCCCGGATGTGGACGATGCATTGATCGGGATGCGTGCCGGTGAAACGAAAGAAGTGGGGGTCGACGTCCCTGCCGAATCCCCGGACACCGCAGCGGCCGGAAAGAAGGCGGTTTTTCAGATTAAAGTCAAGAGCGTTCGTCGTAAAGAACTGATGCCTTATGACGATGATTTGGCTAAGGAAGTAAGTGAGTTTGACACACTTGAGGAATTGAAAACGGACCTTGAGAATAAGCTGAGAGAAGCCGCAACAGACCAGGCCGACCTGGCCGTCCGCCAGGATATCCTGGATAAGGTCTCGGAGCTCGCAAAGGTTGAGGTCCCGTCCTCGATGATAACGGAGCAGGTCGAGGGAATGGTGGAGGATATGGTGAATTCGGCCGAAGGCCGGGGGGTTGAACCACAGCGCTTTTTTCAACTTCTGAACAGTTCTCCCGAGGAGATGCGGGAGCGAATGAAACCCGACGCCGAAAGAACCATCAAGATGCGGCTCGTGCTTGATGCGGTCGTTAAAGCTGAGAACCTCGATGTAACCGATACGGAAGTGGATGAAGAGATAGCAAAGCTGGCCGCGGTTTATCGCCAGGACCCACAAGAATTGCGTAAGGCCTTGGAAGAAGGGGGCCGGATCGATGTCGTCAAAGAAAAACTACTGCGTGAAAGAGCTATAAGATTTCTTGTAGATAACGCGATTGTGAATGAAAAAGCACCTGAAGCTGAAGGTCAAGTTCCGGAAAAGGCTTCCGAAGAACAACCATAACGAGAGAATTCCTGATCCGCTTAGAGCCAAACCGCGCATCGGCCGGTGGGGAACCCCGGGAAAATGCCCGGAGGGAAAAAGGTTTTATAGAGACAAATGGAGGGAAATAACCTTAAGATACCCCTTTTTAAAAAAAGAGGTTAGGGTTTATCATAAAGAAGAGGAGTGGGGAACATGTCTACCTTGGTGCCTATGGTTGTGGAACAGACGAATCGAGGCGAGCGCGCCTACGATATTTATTCACGTTTACTTAAAGATAGGATAATCTTTATCGGCGGGATGATCGACGATCATATCGCCAACCTTATCATAGCCCAGTTTCTATTTCTTGAGGCGGAGGACCCGGAAAAGGACATCCACCTCTACATCAACTCGCCGGGGGGACTTATTACCGCAGGGATGGCCATTTACGATACGATGCAGTACATCCGCCCTGATGTCTCCACCATCTGTCTCGGGCAGGCGGCGAGTATGGGGGCGTTCCTTCTTGCGGCGGGGGCTAAAGGGAAACGGTACGCGCTTCCTTACGCCAGGATAATGATTCATCAACCTTTCGGCGGGATTCAAGGGCAGGCGACGGAGGTTGAGATTCACGCGAAGGAGATTTTAAGGGCAAGAAGCATCCTGAATGAACTATTGTCCAAACACACTGCACAATCGGTCGATAAGATCAGCCTGGACACTGAAAGAGATTTCTTTATGTCGGCGCAGCAGGCCAGGGAATACGGGGTTGTGGATGAAGTAATAACGGTTCGAAAGAAGCCGACGAAGTGAGCGAGGTGGAAGGCAATGCTTAACAGCGAGAAGGGGCATCTGAAGTGTTCGTTTTGCGGCAAACATCAGGATCAGGTAAAGAAACTCGTGGCAGGACCCGGGGTCTATATTTGCGATGAATGTATAGAACTATGCAACGAAATCATTGAAGAGGAACTAAGCGAGGACCTTAGTTCTGAGTTACGTGACGTACCGACGCCGAAAGAAATCAAGGAATTTCTTGACCAGTACGTAATCGGCCAGGAATATTCAAAGAAGATGCTGTCGGTGGCTGTTTACAACCATTACAAGCGGATTAATCTCGGCGGTAAAATCGATGAAGTGGAGTTGCAGAAGAGCAACATCGTAATGCTTGGGCCGACGGGCTGCGGTAAAACGCTCCTGGCGCAGACCCTGGCCCGGATGCTTAACGTTCCGTTTGCAATCGCCGACGCTACTTCGCTTACCGAAGCAGGCTACGTGGGTGAGGATGTTGAGAACATTCTTCTCAAGCTGATCCAGGCGGCGGACTATGATATCGAGAAAGCGGAAAAAGGGATCGTTTACATCGACGAGATCGATAAAATCGCGCGCAAATCGGAAAATCCGTCGATCACCCGTGACGTCTCCGGTGAGGGTGTGCAGCAGGCGCTTTTGAAGATTCTCGAAGGTACGGTGGCCAGCGTGCCGCCTCAGGGTGGCAGGAAACACCCGCACCAGGAGTTTATCCAGCTCGATACCACGAACATACTGTTCATCTGTGGCGGGGCCTTCGAGGGCGTAGACAAGATCATCCAGACCCGCGTCAGTAAGAAGACGATGGGGTTCGGGGCGGAGCTTGTCGTCCGCAAGGAACAGAATATCGGCCAGGTCTTACGCCAGATCCTGCCTCAGGACCTGCTCAAATACGGTCTTATACCGGAATTTGTAGGACGGCTTCCGATCATAGTAACCCTGGAGCCGCTTACGGAAGACGATCTGGTGCGGATCCTGACTGAGCCGCGCAACGCCCTGGTGCGTCAGTATGAGAAGCTCTTCGAGATCGACAGCGTAACCCTGGAGTTCCAGTTGGAGGCCCTGAAAGCCGTAGCGCAGGAGGCCATCCGCAGGAATACCGGTGCCCGTGGGTTGCGGGCGATACTCGAGGAGATCATGCTGAACGTCATGTACGACATACCTTCCCGCGGCGACGTAACAAAATGCGTCGTGTCAAAGGATACGGTGGTAAAGCACGAGCAACCGCTGATTGTGACGGTTGACCGGAAAAAGAAAAAAGAAGGCGCCGTGTAAAGGCAGGAGTAAAAAAACGGCAGGCAAAAAAGGGCCGATCCTCTCAGGGGACGGCCCTTTTTTACATGTGGGACTGAAGTTGATTTAGCCTAAATATCTTTAACAGAATTGCTTTTTTACGATTTGCTAAGATCTTTGGATTAAAGGCTCTAAACAAAGTATTGCGCGACGTACTGGACCGCGAGACCGGTAACCAGCATGCCCAGCAAAATACGTATCCACTTTTCCGGCAGGTACTTCTGAAAGCGGGCGCCGATGTAAGTGCCCGCCAGTCCTCCGACGCCGAAGAGGGCTCCCAGCGCCCAGTCCGGCCGGATTACCTTTCCCGCACCGAACGAGGTCTGCGCCAGGATTTCGAAGAAACCCACCCCGGCGATAGACGTTAAAAATGTACCGGCCAGCGCGGCGCCGGCTACGGTATATACCGGCAAGCCGAAAACGGCCACCACGAAGGGCGCTATAATGGCTCCGCCGCCGATGCCGTAAATACCGCCGACCAGTCCGACAGCGAGGGCGAGGGTGAAGATAATGGCGGTACTGAAGGAGAAGGTTTCCCCCCAGAACTCGTACTCGATGCTTTTGAGGGAAACGGATTTTGTCCGCACCACCGCCTCCGGCGGCAATCCGGCCTTAAGGCGTCCACGCGACAGGTTTTTTTGCTGCTGTACCCTCTCTCTGAATTTCTTTTCGAGGGCGCGCTGCTGTTGCCGTCCTTTGCGGTAGCGTCCAGTCGCCTCGTAGAGGATGCGACCGCCGAGATATAGAAGGACCAGCCCCACGAACAACTTGAAGGCCCGGGGGTCTGGAAGATACCTGATGCGGATCAGCGCCCCGGCAAAAACACCGGGGAGGGTGCCGACGATCACCACCCAGGTCAGCGGCCACGCCATGCGTCCTTCTTTTATGTAGCGGTAGAGCCCGCCGGGAATAGCCACGATGTTGTAAATAAGGTTGGTCGGGCTTACCGCCGGGCTGACGAAACCGAGGAAGCTCATCTGGAAGGGTAGAAGGAGAAAGGCCCCTGAGACACCGGCCGAAGCCGTTATCGAGGAAACGATAAAGGCCACCAGCGGAGGGATTAACGGGAAGACTTCGACGCCCGAAACCGGAAAGTGCATCCTGCTTGCTCCTTTTTAACAGGCGATTAAGCCGTGGTTTTCCAGGATTTCCTGACCGGCGCGGCCGTGCACGAAGCCGAGAAAGGACCGGGCCAAGTCGGAATGTCTGGTTTGGCGGTGAATGCCGATGGCAAACTCGATCGGCGCTCCCCGGAGTAACACCTTTTCGCCGGGCTGCCGCCCGTCGACCGTGACTTCCGCTAATCGATAACGGTCGGCGAAAGCGGGACTGGAAAGGTCGATCTCCCGCGGCAGGACGATGTGGTTGAGTCCAAACTGCACTGCCACGGAAGAATAAACGAAGGCGAAGTCCGCACGGCCCTGGGCGATCAGTTCCACCAGATCGATGGACTTGGGCATGACGACGGCCGGAGGGTCGCAGTTAAGGAGC
Source organism: Bacillota bacterium (assembly GCA_040755295.1). Taxonomy (NCBI): domain Bacteria; kingdom Bacillati; phylum Bacillota; species Bacillota bacterium. Next base: position 58,959 of record JBFMBK010000004.1, read on the forward strand.
CGCTGGCAAAGGGCGGACCGGTTGTAAAAATTCCCGGCGAGCTGCCACACCATAAGCGTCCGGTAACCGCAGGGGTCGAGGTTCTCATCGGATCGGGCGAAGGTGACGCCGTCCGCAAAGAGAGCGTCAAACCAGTTTTGATGATTGACCCCTTTCTGCTGCCGGGAGTATTCGTCAAAGGCAATAACGATCCGGTCCGTGGCGAAGATAAAGTAACGCGTTACAATTTCCGGCTCCAGAAGTTCCGCGAAAACCGCGGGATCGGCCAGGGCGACAACGTCGGCTTCCTCCCCGCGGCGCAGGCGGTGGGCGCACTCGCGGGAGCCGGCCGCTTCCAACCGGACAGCCGCGTCCGGACAAGACTGTCGAAAAACCCGGGCGCATTCCGCTAAAGGCCCGCGCAGCGCTCCGGCGTGCAGGATGCAAAGCGGTTCTTTGTTCATTTTTCTTTGTCTCCCTGCTTTTGTTTCGTAAGGCTTCCCGCGGCGGAACCGTTCCGGCGGACCTCCGCATGCAGCATCAGGAACGCCTCGAGCTGCTCGCGGCGGCTCTGTGCATTGGCAGTCATCATATTAAGAAGACGGTCGCCTTCGGCAGTCAGGTGATAGACGCGGCGCGCCGGGCCCGATTCACCCGCCTGCCATTCGGAGTTTACGAGACAGTCGTTCTCCATCCGCCTCAGATTGCGGTAGACTGTAGCCGGATCACATTCCTCGGAGTTGAAGGAAAGCCGGTTCAGCGATTGGATGAGCTCGTAGCCGTGCATGGGGCGTTTAGCAAGGAGTAACAAAAGACCCGGCTGCAGCAACTGCTCACCCCGGAGGTACTGGGCATAGGCGGCAGGTTCGCCGTCTGCTGAATTTTTATCTGACATCGTAGTAAAAAACTCCTACAGGTGTATTGTAAAAAGCTTAAAAGCTTCCTATTTGCATGATGCATATACCGGAATAACTATAGCACAGATTGGGGTCGATGTTAAGATATGCCGCACGTCTACAGGAGGCTTTTTTTGGATGCTCCGGGACAAAACAGCCGGTATGTACGCTCGCGGAAACGCCGGACCGCTTTTAGCAAATCAAAGCCGATGGATGAATCAACCGTTTTCCCAAAGGAGTGCCCCATGCCGCCTTAGGCGGCACCACGAACGATGAAAATTTACGTGGAACCTGCGAGTTAAGTGTTATCATATAATCTTTTTCTTGATAAATAGCGTTCTTGGCGTCTTGGCGGTTGATTTATTTTCTGAGGAGGAAACGGGTGATTTATAGCGAAGGAAGAATTGAAGTATAGATATTCGCGTCAAAGAGGGAGTACATGGCTGTATTTGAGGTTTCTCCAGGTGTTGTTCTAAAGCTCGTTCTCGATGTGGGTTTAGTGGTTGTGATCGCCTACGGGGTTTTTACGCTGATCCGGGGAACCAGAGCCGTTCAGTTGCTGAAAGGGTTGTTCGTCCTGGCGGTGTTGACCGGTGTCGGTTACAAGCTTGATCTCCGGCTCTTGAACTGGACGCTCGATAAGGTCTGGACGATGGCCTTTGTGGCGGTACCCATCGTGTTTCAGCCGGAGATAAGGAGGATGCTTGAGAAATTAGGTCAAGGGGCTCCTTTCTCGCGGCTGGTGGGCGGCAGCGGGGCTAAAAGGGTGATCAGGGAAACAGCGGCCGCGGTGGTTGAGCTTTCACGCGCGCGCACCGGGGCGCTACTCGTCTTCGAGCGGCAGGCGGGGTTGAGGGAGTACACGGAGACAGGCACGATTCTCGACGCGGCAGTGTCCCAGAAGCTGTTGCTGACCTTATTTGACCGTCACGCGCCGCTGCACGACGGGGCGGTGATCATACGGGGAGAAAGGCTGACGGCGGCCGGGTGCTACCTGCCGCTGGCGGCGCAGCACGGTGTTTCGCCGGATCTGGGTACGAGACACCGGGCGGCGGTGGGGCTGAGCGAGCAGACCGACGCGCTGGTGGTGGTGGTTTCGGAAGAGAACGGCGGCGTAAGCATCGCGGAAGAGGGCCGGTTGCTGCGTCTGTCTGAATCGAAGAAAACGGAAAGCGTTTTGAAGGAGCGCCTGTTGCCGGAGGGCTCCGGGAAACGCCGTCCGGCGGGGGCTCGCCGGCGGTCTGTGAGGTGAATATAGAATTAGAATATAGAATGTAGAAGTAGAATTGTGAGAAGTGAGAGACTGGGGGCGGGAAGAGAGAAGGTAGTAGAATATAGAATATAGAAGTCAGAAGCCGGGAGCCGGGAGCTAAAAACCACCAAGCCCACGAATAAACAAGGCGGAATGAAAGGTTTGTTTTCCTTATCGCAGTTTTAGCACACCGTAAAAGATAAACCCTACTCCGATGAGAACGTAGATAAAACCCGCAGGGGAAAGCCGACCGGCCATCCCCCAGATCCCCAGGAATGCGACGGTGAAAAGGATGACGGGGCCGATCAGGCTGAGCACGGCGTTAATCTTAAAGGCGCTTTCGACCCGGCCGAAATAAAGCATCATCACGGCGGCCGTGAATTCGATACTTGAGGAAAGGAACCGCATCCCGGCCATCCCCCATACCACCGGATCATGCACCTTGAACAATGGCAATTCCCTCCATGGGATAGTCACGAGTCACGGGTCACGAGTCACGGGTCACGAGTCGCGAGTCGCGAGTCACGAGTCGCGAGTCACGGGTTAAGTCCTCTGTCCTCAGTTGAAAGTCCTCAGTTCGGGAACAGGAACTGGAAACAGAAACCGGGAACCAGAAGAACCGGGAACAGAAACCGGAATTGCGAGTAGTCGCGAGTTTTAAATCCGGTACCGGCTTGCTTCTGTCCTCTCGTCATGCCTTTTAAACGTAGAACGTAGAACTGTGAACGGTTTGTATTCGTCCTTCCGCACAAAGATATGACCCTTCTGTGATGTATATACCTCCGCTGACGCGAAAAAATAAGCTCCATGAAGAAGAATGCGCTTTGGGTCCTGGCCGGCGTGCCGCTCGTGATGGTTCTGGGCAACTCAATGCTCATTCCGGTTCTTCCCGCGATGAAAAAAGCCTTTGACATATCCGCATTCCAGGCGGGGCTCATAATAACCCTCTTTTCCGTTCCTGCGGGCCTGAGTATCCCGTTTACCGGGCTTCTCGCCGACCGTCTCGGAAGGCGGGCGGTGCTCATCCCTTCCCTCGTGCTTTACGCCTTGAGCGGTCTTGCCGCCGGGCTGCTGTACCTCCTGCTGCACAAAGAAGCATATACCTATATCCTAATCAGCCGTGTTTTTCAGGGGATAGGAGCCGCCGGGACCGCGCCGATCGCCATGGCCCTCGTGGGCGACCTTTTTGGCGGGAAACAGAGAAGCAGTGCTCTCGGCGTCATAGAGGCGGCCAACGGCACGGGTAAGATAATCAGTCCTATCCTAGGGGCCGCGGTGGGTATCTTCGGTTGGCACTACCCTTTCTTCGTCTTCCCGGTCTTTGTAATCCCTGTCGTACTGGGGGTGTTGTTCCTGGTTTCCGAACCGGCGGCACGCGCGCAACCGGCCCCCCTCGGGGAGTATTACAGGATTCTTAAAGCGGCCTCGGTTCAAAAAGGATGGAATCTGGGAAGCGCCTTTTTTGCCGGAGCGACGGTTCTTCTGCTTCTTTTCGGACTTCTTTTTTTTCTTTCGGAACACATTGAATCGGCCATGGGGGTGGCGGGCATAAAGAAAGGGTTCTACCTCGCGGTGCCGGTAGGGTTCATGTGCGCCACAGCCTATCTGACCGGCTGGGCGATAAAAAAGCGCATCAACCTGATGCCCTTCGTCGTTACCGGGGGGCTGTTTATCCTTGCTGCGGCGCTTGCCTCTTTCATCTTCTTCCGCGGCACCTTCTTCTTTTTTACGGGGATCAGCCTGGCCGGTATCGGCGCGGGTTCGGCTTTGCCCTGTCTGAATACCCTTATCACCTCCAGCGTCGGTTCAAGCGCCAGAGGCATCGTCACCGCCCTGTACGGCGGTGTTCGATTCTTCGGGGTCGCCATGGGACCGCCCCTTTTTGCCTTCCTGCTTGAATCCTCAGCACGCCTTACCTTTGGAGTCACCGCGGGGCTCTCGCTCCTCGCCGCCCTTTTCACGCTTATCTTTCTTCGCGGGAGCATTATTACGGCTTCACTGAAAGAAAAGAAGCCTAAGGGCGGCAAAAAGAAGTAAATAAAAAGCTTCACTCGCTGCTTCCCCCATTTACCAAAACAGACCATAAAAGGACGCATATAGTCATGGCAGGCAATTTTTGCAACACTGTATACGTATTTTGCATACACTGGCGCAAAAGATTTGTTTTACACGCTAAATCTGTGGGAGGAGTTGGAAAAAGTGTTGCCTTTGCAGCAGATCATCGGCCTGCCCCCGTGCGACCGCAGCCTGACCCGTCCCCGTAAAGCCGGTATCACCATGGTTATCGATAAAGGGCTCGGCATGGCCGAAACGCGGGACCTTCTCGAAGTGGCGGGAGACTACATCGATTTCATCAAACTCGGTTTCGGTACCGTTGCGCTTTATGATCCTGTTCTCCTTGAAGCCAAGGTTAGGTTTGTCCGCTCGTTCGGGATAGAGATATATCCGGGGGGGACATTTCTCGAAATAGCGATGGCGCGGAAGCGGCTTCCGGACTGTTTGAGACAATTACGCGAAACGGGCTTTTCCGCGGTGGAAATCTCGGACGGCAGCCTCAACTTCGATCAGAAATCCCGAGCCCGCGCCATTCACCTCGCGCACAGCGCCGGCTTCGTGGTTCTTGCGGAGGTGGGGAAGAAAAACCCGCGCTTCTGTCTCGGTCCCCTGGAAATGGCCCGCCAGGCTGCGTTAGACCGCGAGGCCGGTGCGGAGTGGGTAATTCTTGAAGGGCGGGAAAACGGATGCGGAACCGGTATTTACGATGCGCGGGGAAGGGTAAAGGAGGCCGTTTTTCAGACTTTTTCGACGATGGTTGAGGGTCCGGAGACAATCATTTGGGAGGCGCCGCAGAAATCACAGCAGGTGAAACTGATACACCGTTTCGGTCCGGACGTAAACCTCGGTAACGTCCCGCCGGGTGAGGTGCTTTCCCTGGAGGCCATGCGCCGCGGCCTCCGCGGGGATACAATAGGATTGATCGTCAGTGAAGAAGACTCCAAAACGGCCGTTCAGGAACTCATCCCCGGCGAGATATCCATTGCGGGCGGCGCCGAGTATGCAGCGCTGCAAAATAACCCGTAGGGTCTTTGCCGTCAGGATCTGCAACAAATGTCAAGAAAAAACCACAGAGACACAGAGCACACGGAGGGAAACGAATAGAAAGTTAGGAGTCAAGAATGAAGTCCTTAGTCCAAAGTCCCCAGTCCTCAGTCCGGGAACGGGAAGAAAACGAAGTTGAAAGACCCCGGTCCCTTTTTTCCGGACTTATCACATAGGACTTAGTACTTAGATGTGATATTTCTGTTCTCTGTTAACTCTGTGCCTCTGTGGTGAAAAATTTTAAAAATCTGTTACATATTGCGGCATTTATTAAGAACGGCTTCGAGTTCCGCCGGAAGAGACGCCTCAAAACGTAAAAACTCGTTGGACACCGGGTGTTCGAACCCCAGCACCCCGGCGTGCAGGAATTGCCCGCTCAACCCTAAATGCGGCTGCGCCCGCCCGTATTTCAGGTCACCTACCACCGGGTGCCCCATAAAAGCGAGATGCACGCGAATCTGATGGGTGCGCCCGGTCTCCAGGTGCAGGCGAAGGTACGTGTAACCGCTGAAACGCTCGATTACAACGAAATGGGTAACCGCCGGGCGGCCTTTGGGCGTAACCGCCATCCTCTGACGGTCACGCTGGTGCCGGCCGATAGGCGCGTTTATGGTTCCCGCGTCCTCCTTTAAACGGCCGTAGGCAAGGGCCACGTATTCCCGCAGGACCCGCCGTTCCTTCAGTTGGGCGCTCAACGCGAGGTGGGCGGTATCGTTTTTAGCCACCATCAGGAGACCCGAGGTATCTTTGTCAAGCCGGTGCACGATTCCCGGGCGCAGGACGCCGTTAATCCCGGACAGGTTTGAACAATGGTATAGAAGTGCGTTGACAAGCGTTCCCCGTAAATGACCGGCTCCCGGATGAACAACCATCCCCCTCGGCTTAGTGACCACAAGCAGGTCGTTGTCCTCGTAAGCGACATCCAGGGGAATAGGCTCGGGCTCGATGGCCGGCGCCTCGGGCGGCGGCAGGTTGACCCGGATCTCGTCGGCAGTCCGGACGCAGTAGCTTGGACGGGCGGACCGCGCGTTGACGAGCACCTGCCCGTCTCCTATCAGATGCTGAATCCGTGACCGGCTGAAGTCCGAAAGCTGATAAGCAAGATAGCGGTCAAGGCGGACTCCGGCGTCATCTTCTTCGACCACCAACCGATCTATAAGAACCAACTCCACAACTCCTTCTTTAAATCGTTTAAGGTTCAAAGTTCAAAGTTCAAAACAGAATACAGAACAACCTCTTCTGAGTGGCTAAGAAGGTCAGAAGGTAGAATATAGAATAAGAACGCGGAACCGCTCAAAACTCACAACTCGTAACTCGCGACCCGTGACTTCCTACTTCTACCTTCTACCTACTGTCTACTACCTATTACATATCTTGGCGGTGAGATTATTTCTCCCTTAAAACCCCGCAGGCGATAACAGCCACCCCGCACACGATCGCAGTGTCGGCAAGGTTGAAAACCGGCCAGAAGCCGATATCGATGAAATCAATGACGTAACCGAAGCGCAGCCGGTCGATAAGATTGCCTACGGCCCCGCCCAAAAGCAGACCGATGCCCCACTGCCAGTAAACCGGCGCAGCCTTGATTCTGTTATACCCGGCAAAAACCAACGTCACCAGAACCAGGCTCAGGACAATTAAAAACGGCGTCCAGTTTCCAAAAAAACCGAATGCCGCGCCGGAATTACGGACATAGTGTAAAGTTAACAAACCTGGCAGACCCACGGTCTTCCCGAGGAGGGACCGAAACACCAGGAGTTTTGACAACTGATCCGCCAGGAGAACGGTGAAACCCACAAGCCAAAAGCGCCGCAAAGCTATCTCTCTCCTAACCCGTAAAAGCCGGAACCACCCAGCACTCAACGTTACGTTAAAACTACTTTGCATCGTTATATAGACAATGCGAAATACCCTGAATCATATCAGATACGGCCTTTGAATCGTCTCATGGAATATTTCCGTTTTATCCCTCCGTGTGCTCTGTGTCTCTGTGATTAATTTTTCTACCATTTTTGCGTAGATCTTGGCGTCAAATGGCCTAATATCTGTGGGTTGTCGTCGTTTGTCCCCAAGGCATCCGTAAACAATTACATGCCAGGATTATACCCGATTAACCCGCTGAAGGGCAAACCATTTGACGTGGGGTGATGCAGGGGACGGCTTTGAAAATTGTCGGGCTTAGTTTTGCAGCGGCCTCCTAGATATTCAGTCTTTCCCGCAGGTAGCCGTAGGCCAGACCGCCGAGGAGCAGGAAGCCTGCCACGCCCACGACGGCATAGAGGTAACGCACCAGGTTTGAGAAACCCAGCATGCTTGCCGAAAAGGCCACCGCGGCAACTATCAGCGCGGCTTGTCTGAAGCGCGCCGTCCCGGGGGTGTTTATGCGCGCGGTAAAGCCGTAAAGGTTTGCTACGGCAGTGGTATAGATTTCGGCGAGAAGGACGAGACCGTATCCCGCTTGAATTAAAGGCGCAAAACGACCGGCGATGTAAACCATGGGTACCTCAAACCCGGAGGCTCCGGAGGGAGCGGTAAGGATGGCCAGGTTGATCGCCAGGGCGCCCACCACAAGTCCAAGACCGCCGAGAAGCGCCCCCTTTTTCACCACCCCGGGATTTGCCGCTCCGGCACCCAGCGGCGCAAGGATGCACAGGGACAGTATCAGGTTGTAAGAAACATAGGTGAGAGCGGAAAGCGGCCAGAAGGGGATTGCGGGTTTCACCGTCGCGGACCAGAGTTTGATGGCCGTCAGGTCAAGCGGCAGGGTTATTAGAGCCGCGGTACAGAGGCCCAGTACGGAGAGGAGAAGGACCGGAACCACGAAACTTATCGCCAGTACCACGCCGTGGAAACCGGAGAGTACCGTCACCAGCGAGGCGGTGATCATAAAAAAGCTGCCCGCGACCTTCGGCAAGCCGAACTGCTCGCTGAAAATGGCTCCCGCACCCGCGGCCATGGTGGTTAAAGCACCGAAAAGGAAAAAGGTGATAATGACGTCGACGACCGCGCCGAGATAGGGTCCGCCGGCATACCTGACGATTTCCGGATATGACCCCGCCCGCAGCCGGTGGCCGAGTTCGAGGACTATTCCGCCGAAAAAGACGAACAGGACCCCCGCGATAAAAAGCGCAAAGAGGCTGTTGAGGCCGAAGAAGGTAAAGAACTGCAGCACTTCCTGCCCGGAAGCGAATCCTGCGCCTACGACGGTGCCGATATATACGCCGGCGATTGTCAGGGCCGAGATGTTACGCCTGCTTGTATCCATACCTATAACATTATGTTCAGAAACAGAATAAATTTTCATCCGTGTTGGCCTAATCCCCGGACAAGCCGGAACCACCCAGCACTCAACGTTACGTTAAAACTACTTTGCATCGTTATATAGATAATGCGACTTAGAACACCACGTTTTAAGATCAGCAAGTTGAGTGCTGGGTCACCGCAGAGTCACAGAGTTCACAGAGAACAGAAATATCACATCTAAGTACTAAGTCCTATGTGATAAGTCCGGAAAAAGAAACCGGGGTCTTTCAACTTCGTTTTCTTCCCGTTCCCGGACTGAGGACTTTGGACTAAGGACTTCATTCTTGACTCCTAACTTTCTATTCGTTCCCCTCCGTGCGCTCTGTGTCTCTGTGGTTATTTTTTCTCGACATTTTACGTAGATCTTGATGTCCAAGGTCCTACGCAATTGTGGCCGTTCACCGGATGGTATCAGCCTGCGGGGCTTCCTGAGGTTTTGCCGGTTTATGTTCTCTTGACGCTTTTCCCGCCAGGGGTATAATTAATTGATAAGTCTGGAACTATCGATCCGCATGAGCCTGAACTTTCAACCCTCAACTTTGAACCTTGAACTTTGAACTGACCACAAAGTCTTATCAGTATTAGCTTAAAGAGAGGAGTTGGCTTTTTGGACATTGCAGCATCCAAACTCGACGAACGCGTTATATCCCGGGCTATTATGACTCGCTATCATCAGGACCTGCTTTCCCTTCTAGAATTTGATGTGGCGGTTGTGGGAGCCGGACCTTCCGGGCTTTCCGCGGCCTTTTACCTTGCCCGCAGCGGGTTAAAGACGGTGGTCTTTGAACGCCGTCTCAGTGTGGGCGGCGGTATGTGGGGCGGCGCGATGATGTTTAACCGGATTGTCTTTCAAGAATCGGCGCGTGACATATTTGAGGACGTGGGCGTTCGGTTCGAGGAATTCGAGCCCGGCTATTATACCGCACACGCGGTTGAATCGGTAAGCGGGTTTGCCTACGCCGCTTGCCGCGCTGGAGTTCAGGTAATGAACCTGATGACGGTGGAGGATGTCGTCCTGCGTAAGGATGTCGTTTCAGGCGTGGTGCTGAACTGGACCGCGGTGGAAATGGCCCGTCTGCACATCGATCCTCTCGCTGTGCGGTGCCGGTGCGTGCTGGACGCCACCGGGCACGACGCGCGTGTGGTGCACATCCTGACAGAAAAAGACGGTGTGACGTTGAAGGTGCCGGGCGGATGTATTCAAGGGGAGAAGTCCCTGTGGGCGGAAGTAGCTGAACAGCAAACCCTGGAGCATACGGGCGAGGTCTATCCCGGTCTTTATGTCGCGGGCATGGCAGCCAACGCGGTGGCCGGCGGCTATCGGATGGGTCCGGTTTTCGGAGGCATGGTCCTTTCCGGAAAAAAGGTCGCCGCCCAGATCGCCGAGGCCCTCGGAAAGCCGAAATAAGGCCGGTTTGCAGCGGCAATGGGGGCCGCTGGCCCTGGTTTATTACGCGTTACAAAGAATGATTGACTTTGATAAGGGTTTTATGATAGAAAGGATTTAAAAGAAACAGAAAAGGCTTTGAAGGGGAAAAAGGGTGGTCGTTCTCACTCAGCGAGCCGGGAAAGGTGAAAGCCCGGTGGATACCTCCCGAGCCACCCCGGAGCTGGAAGCGGAAAGGCGTTCTACGCCGATTATGCCTTCCCGGTCCCCGCCGTTAAAGGGCAGAGGGGGCGTTACCTTTTGGGGCGTCAACTAAGGTGGTACCGCGAGAGATAAAACTCGTCCTTAGCCGGGCGGGTTTTTCTTTTTAAGCGCGGTGGCAAATTGCTGAGTCGCCCATGCCGTCATGGCGGCACCACGAAAGAAACACTATTTTCAGATAGGAGGGGTTTTTATGGGCCATAAGCGGGAGAAGGAAATCCTTGAGCTCTTGGAGGCCGATGCACGGTACACGCCCCAGGATCTTGCCGCGATGCTGAACATGGACGTGGCGGCGGTGGAAGAGATCGTTCATGACCTGGAGCAGCGAGGTGTTGTTTTAGGTTATCGGACGATCGTTAACTGGAGTAAGATCGGGTTGGAAAAGGTAACCGCTTTGATTGAGGTGAAGGTAACGCCGCAGCGCGACGTAGGATTTGACGCGGTAGCCGAGAGGATCGCCCGTTTTCCCGAGGTGCGGACGATGCGGCTTATGTCCGGAACTTATGACCTTGCTGTTGAGGTGGAGGGAGGTTCGATGCAGGAAGTCGCTTTCTTTGTGGCCACACGTCTGGCGCCGATTGAAGGTGTGGTAAGCTCTACCACCCACTTTGTGTTAAAGGGTTATAAGGAATACGGGATTCTTGTAGAGACCAGTGAGGAAACTGCGTCAAGGCTGGTGGTTTCGCCATGACGAATTGGGATGAACGGTTGAACCCGGTTGTGCGCGAAATGCCGCCATCGGGAATCCGGCGCTTTTTTGACTTGGCGGCGGAGATTAAGGGCGTGATTTCACTGGGTGTCGGCGAGCCGGATTTTGTAACACCTTGGCGGATCCGCGAGGCATGTATTTACGCTCTCGAGAAGGGCTACACTATGTACACCTCAAACCAGGGGCTTAAGGAACTGCGCGAAGAGATCGCCCGTTATCTGAACCAGGCCTTCCAACTCCGCTACGAACCGCGTGATGAGATTCTGGTTACCGTCGGGGTCAGCGAAGCGCTCGACTTAGCGCTGCGGGCGTTAATCGCGCCCGGGGACGAGGTTCTAATACCGGAGCCGACTTACGTCTCGTACATCCCGTGTACCGCCATGGCCGGCGGCGTGCCTGTCCCTATGCCCACACGGATGGAAAACAACTTCCGGATTACGGCCGCGCAGGTGGAGCAGGCGATAACTCCCAGGACCAGGATACTCCTTCTGGCTTATCCGAACAATCCAACCGGAGCCGTTTTACCGCGCGCCGAGCTCGAGAACATCGCCGCGGTGGCCAAAGAACACGACCTGGTGGTCATCTCCGACGAGATATACGCCCAGTTGACGTACGAGGGCGAGTACACGTCAATCGCCAGGTTGTCCGGTATGCGGGACAGAACCATTGTGCTGCAGGGGTTTTCCAAGGCCTTCGCCATGACAGGCTGGCGGTTGGGCTACGCCGCCGGAAACCCGGCGTTTGTGGGGGCTATGACCAAGATACACCAGTACACGATGCTCTGCGCTCCGGTCACCGCCCAGATGGCGGCGGTCGAAGCGCTCAGAAACGGACAGAAGGACATGCGCCAGATGGTGGCGCAGTATAATCACCGGCGAAGACTGGTGATCAACGCCTTTAGAGAAATGGGGCTGCCCTGCTCCGAACCGGGAGGAGCGTTCTACGCCTTTCCGTATATCGCGGATACGGGACTAAGTTCGGAGGAATTCTGTGAGCGGTTGCTTTTTGAGGAAAAGGTAGCGGTTGTTCCGGGTACCGCTTTCGGACCCAGCGGAGAGGGTTTCGTGCGTTGTTCCTACGCAGCTTCGGTAACGAACTTAAATGAGGCCTTTAAACGGATGGCCGGCTTTATCCGCCGGGTTAAGCTTAAGAAAAAGGTGACGACCCCGGATCCCTTACCCCACGGGGCGGTACCGCACAAGGGGTGAGAATTTACCCCTGCTATAACGGTCGTAAAATAATTAACGCCACGGGTTTTACGGCAGGAATATTGGGTGATTGCGTAGAAATTTTGTCTTAGAATAAGGGCGGGAGTTGCCCTGCCCTTATTCATTGCTGTAATATGGGTGGACGATGAAGAAGGAGGTACTGGTGACCGTAAAGGGGACTCTAACCGACGATTTGGGCGATCAGGAGACGATCGAGCTGGTCACCCCGGCGAGATATTTCTGTCGCAGCGCCGATTTCTATATCGTTTATCACGAGTCTGAATTGTCGGGGATGGCCGGGACCGTCACCACGCTTAAGGCGGAACCGAGCCGCGTTACCCTTAACCGGATGGGAGAACAGGAACTCAAACAGATTTTTGAGGTCGGGATTCCCAACAGGGGTAATTACGTTACTCCCTTCGGGAGTATGTTCTGCGACGTGTTCCCGCGGAAGGTGGAGGTCGATTTGACAGACACGGGAGGGAGTATTAATCTTGAATATGAATTGGCCCTGGACCGCCAGCCCATCGGCAGCCGGGAGCTGAACATTACTGTCAGGGAGGTTTGAGATGGATTCCCTAAAAAGCGAGATCCGGGCGGCGATCAGCAGTACGCTTTATGAAGCGGCGGCGGCCTCCCGGGTGGCGCTTGGTTTTCCGAAGAACGCCGAGATTCCTGTTTATGCCGTCAACTCGCCGCGTGAAGAACAATTTGGTGATTTTAGCACGAATATCGCGATGTTAATGGCAAAGCTTGCCCGCCGCCCGCCACGTGATGTTGCCGCCACGATCCGAGAGCGTATTGACCTGAATAGGTGCTCCTGGGTGCAGAAGGTAGAGATTGCGGGACCGGGCTTTCTTAATTTTTTTTTGAATACCGGCTGGTTGTATGAAGCGCTTCAAAGAGTGGTAGGCCAGGGAGAGGGATACGGGCGCGTCAGAATCGGCGGCGGGCGGAAGGTCAACGTCGAATTCGTAAGCGCTAATCCTACCGGCCTCCTGCATATGGGTAACGCCCGCGGCGCCGCGCTCGGGGACGGCATCGCCGCGTTGTTGAATTTTTGCGGTTTCGAGGTTACCAGGGAGTTTTATATTAATGATTCCGGGCATCAGATTGAACGGTTTGCCGCTTCCCTTGAGGCGCGCTACCTTCAGGTATTCGGTGAGGACGCGCCGGTTCCGGAAGACGGGTATCACGGGGCGGACCTCATAACGACGGTAAGGCGTTTCATTGCGGAAACAGCGGATGCTTACCGGAAGGTGCCTGCACCGAAGCGCCGGGACGCGCTTGCGCATTTCGCAATCGCGGACAAGATAGGCGCTATACGCGAGTCACTCGGAAGCTTCGGGGTGAATTACGATGTCTGGTTTTCGGAGCAAGCGCTTCATAGAGAGGGCGCCGTGGAGAAGGTGATACGGGAGCTTGCGGGAAGAGGGGCAACCTACGAGAATGAAGGCGCGCTGTGGTTTAGGGCGAAGGACTACGGGGCCGACAAGGATGAGGTCCTGGTTCGCTCCAACGGCGTGGCGACTTACTTTGCCGCGGACATCGCATACCATGTAAACAAACTCGACCGGGGATTTGCCTGGCTGATAAACGTTTGGGGGGCCGACCATCACGGTCACGTGCCCAGGGTGAAGGCGGCGCTCAAGGCGCTGGGCCATGATCCCGATTGCTTGCAGGTGGTGATTATGCAGTTGGTCCGCCTTTTAAGCGGCGGGGAGGTTGTCCGGATGTCCAAGCGGACGGGAGAATATGTTTCCCTCGATGAGCTGCTGGAAGAGGTAGGCCGGGACGCCGCCCGGTATTTTTTTGTGCTCCGGAGTTCCGACAGCCACCTTGATTTTGACCTGGACCTGGCAAAGTCACAAAGCATGGAAAACCCGGTCTACTACGTGCAGTATGCTCATGCCCGCATCAGCAGCCTTTACCGGCAGCTTGCCGTCAAAGGCAGGGAGCTTCCACAGTTTTCGAACGTAAAACTTGACGTACTGTCTACCGAAGAAGAAAAACGTCTGATCAAGAAATTGGCCGATTTTCCGGAGGAGGTTGCAGACGCAGCTCTTGACCTTGCGCCGCACCGGTTGACAGGATATATTTACGAAGTGGCGGGGCTCTTCCATGCCTTTTATAATGTCCACCGGGTGATAGACGCCGGTGCAGGCCTCGAAGAGGCGCGCCTGGCACTGGTGCAGGCGACCGGGATCGTCCTTCGTCAGGGGTTGGGTCTTCTGGGAATCAGCGCCCCGGAAAAGATGTAATTGGAATAGTTACTCGCGTTCGGACCGCAATACGCACAACCATAAATGTAGCTAACGGAGGGGAGTATGGCCAAGTTTATTTTTGTAACCGGCGGTGTCGTTTCGTCTTTGGGCAAAGGGGTAACCGCGGCTTCCATCGGTTGTCTTTTGAAGAGCCGCGGGCTCAGCGTCACAATTCAGAAACTCGACCCGTATATCAACGTCGATCCGGGGACTATGAGCCCTTTTCAGCATGGCGAGGTGTTCGTTACCGAAGACGGGGCGGAAACCGACCTGGATCTCGGACATTACGAGCGTTTTATCGATACGGACCTCAACCGTCTTTGTAATGTGACCACGGGGAGCATTTACTGGTCAGTTATCACAAAAGAACGGCGGGGTGAGTATTTAGGAAGTACGGTTCAAGTTATCCCCCACATAACCAATGAGATTAAAAACCGGATCCTCACTTTAGGAAAGGAAACCGGTGCCGATATAGTTATCGTAGAGATAGGTGGCACCGTCGGTGACATCGAGTCGCAGCCGTTTCTCGAAGCCATTCGTCAGTTGAGGATTGATCTTGGCCGGGAGAGCACTCTTTATGTTCATGTCACCCTGGTTCCTTACCTGCACGGAGCTAATGAACAGAAAACCAAACCGACGCAGCACAGCGTTAAAGAACTGCGGGGGATCGGCATCCAGCCGGATATCATCGTCTGCCGGTCGGAGGTTCCGCTTTCAACCGATATGGTACGAAAGCTCGCCCTGTTTTGTGACGTTGAACCCCGGGCGGTAATACAGGCGGTGGACGCGGAAACCATCTACGAGGTTCCGCTGCTGCTGGAATCCCAGGATATCGGCGCAGTCATCATTGAAAGACTGGGGTTGGTCTGCAGTCCCCCGGAACTCAAGGTGTGGGAAGAAATCGTACAGCGTCTGAAAAACCCGCACCAGGAAGCGACCATCGCCATTGTCGGAAAGTACGTAGATCTGAGAGACGCGTACTTTAGCATAATTGAAGCGCTGTCTCACGCGGGGATCGCACATAATGCCCGGGTAAAAATCAGGTGGGTGAAGGCGGAAGACGTTGAGACCAACACCCCGGGCTCTCTTCTGAAGGGAGCCGGCGGTATCCTTGTCCCGGGTGGGTTTGGTGAGCGGGGGACGGAAGGAAAGATCCAGGCGATCCGTTACGCCCGCGAGAATAAGGTGCCTTATCTCGGTATCTGCCTGGGTATGCAACTGGCGGTTGTAGAGTTCGCCCGCACGGTGCTCGGACTGGAAAAGGCCCACAGCGCGGAGTTCGACCCGGTGACACCGCACCCGGTCATAAACCTTCTACCGGACCAGAAGGAGGTTGTCGACCTGGGAGGGACGATGCGCCTCGGGCGTTACCCCTGCCGTATTCTTCAGGGTACGGCGGCCCAAAAGGCTTACCAGGCTGCAGAGGTTTACGAGCGCCACCGCCACCGCTACGAGTTCAACAACGTTTACCGGGAGGCGTTCGTCAAGTCCGGCTTTTGTTTCAGCGGCCTTTCTCCCGATGAGCGGTTGGTGGAGATAGTGGAGTTGCTCGGACACCCGTGGTTTGTGGCGACGCAGTTTCACCCGGAATTCAAGTCCCGGCCTTCACGCCCGCACCCGCTTTTCCGCGATTTTGTGGGAGCCGCTTTGGTTGCGGAAGATAACAAGGAAAATTGACCACAGAGACACAGAGCGCACGGAGAGGGAAAGACGGAAATATTTTATTTATTTTACTAAAATATATTAGTGTATGAAATGAATTGAAAGACCGTATCCGATACGATTCAGAGTATTTCCCATATAATCCGGCTACTGGATACTGAATACTAAATTCTGACCCAATATTTCTGTTCTCTGTGAACTCAGTGCCTCTGTGGTGACCCAGCACTCAACTTGCTGATCTTAAAACGTGGTGTTCTAAGTCGCATTGTCTATATAACGATGCAAAGTAGTTTTAACGTAACGTTGAGTGCTGGGTGGTTCCGGCTTTTCCGGGTTAGGAATAATCGCGAGGAAGTGGTTCGGCAGTGCGTAAAGTCATCGGCGCCCTGATTCTGGTTTTGTTAATAGTTTCGGTGATAGTAGCGGCCGCGGTCGATGAAAGGGCGCCGGGGAAGAAGCGTACGTTGTCCGGCGGCGACAGGATCGGTGTGGTTTACATCCAGGGGGTGATAACGACCCAGGATGTCAGCGGCGGTCTTTTCGGCGGCGGTACGGACGGCGTGCGTGGGGTAGTCGATGCCCTCCGCTGTGCGGAAGACGACTCGTCGATTAAGGCGGTGGTCTTGCGGTTGGATAGCCCCGGGGGCAGCGCGGCGGCTTCACAGGAGGTTGCCTGCGCGGTCAAAAGGGTTAAAAACGCCGGTAAAAAGGTCGTAGTATCCATGGGCGACGTGGCTGCTTCCGGAGCTTACTGGATCGCCGTGGACGCCGACCGGATCTTGGCCGATCCGGCGACGTTGACCGGAAGTATAGGGGTAATATTGGAAACCGTCGAGCTTGAGGGTCTTTACGGCAAGATCGGGGTTAAAAAAGAGGTTGTTAAAAGCGGGCCGTATAAGGATATGGGGTCCGAAAGCCGGCCGATGACCGCTCAAGAGCGGGTTATTTTCCAGACGATGGTGGACGACATATACAACCAGTTTGTAGACCAGGTGGCTAAGGGACGGAATATGCCGCGGAGTAAGGTTTTACAGCTTGCGGACGGGCGGGTTTTCACCGGCCGTCAGGCCAAGGCTGCCGGGCTGGTGGATAAACTGGGAGACTTTCATGACGCTGTCGGGGAGGCCGGGAGGCTTGCAAAAATACCGGGCGAGCCTGAAATAGTCGATTTTGGCCCAACCGGCTTTTGGAGCATGTTAACAAACAGCGTCGCCAGCCGGGCGCCGTTTCCTTCCGAGATAAAACCCGGATGGCTGCTTTGCTATCCGTTGACCCAACGATAAGGGGAAGGTCATTGATATGGAAATGGAAATGGACAGCAAGACCGGAAGTCGAAACCTGTTTGAATTGATATACGGTGTTTTGTTTGATCCCGCCTCTACTTTCAGAGGTCTTGCGGATTCGCCTCCTTTTAGGGACTCTGTTGCCATTCTCCTTATCCTTACCATCGCCAACGCTCTCACAGGTTTTATATTCTTTCGCGCCACACTGGCTGATTTTCCCGGTTTTGGCTACGGTGTTCCTGACCCCGGTCCCTGGTTACTCATACCGGTGGTGCTTCTTGCTTTGATTTTCACAAGTCTGAAGTACTTTCTTTACGGAGCGGTGCTCCATTTACTGGCGGAGTCATGGGGCGGCAGGGGCACACCGAAGGGAACCCTCACCGTGTACGCCCTGGCTGCTTTGCCGGGAATTTTCCTGATACCTTTCGAATTAATAATGAAGTTGTTTAATTTTCCGGAGGCTGCCGTAGCGGTCCTTGGCCTTATCACCGGACTTGCGGTTCTGGTATGGGGTGTGGTCCTGCTGGTGGTGGGCCTGCGGGAGGTACACCATTTTCGAACCGATGAGGCGGCTTTAACGGTGTTCACACCGCCGGCGGCTCTTATCTTTCTGATGATTATATTCTTTGTGATTATAGCGGTTTTTGCGGGAGCTTTCGCTGCGGCAACCGGTTTGTGAGAGGTGGGACGTGGGAAGTTGGAAGTTGGAAGTTGGAAGTTGGAAGTTGGAAGTTGGAAGTTGGAAGTGAGAAAATCGGGTATTTCGTGTGCGAATTCCCTAAGAATTCTCACCTCTAACCTCATACCTCTCACTTCTCAATAGGGAGGGTAAAGATGTCTTATATCCTGGTTGTTGACGACGAGCGGCATATCTGCTGGTTGGTTGAAGAGGCGCTGACCGGCGAGGGTTATACGGTAAAAACGGCTACCGGTTGGGAAAAAGCCTTGGAAATCGTAAAAGAAGAGGCACCGGCGCTGATATTACTCGATTTGAAACTGCCGGGCGTAAGCGGGGCGACGTTGTTGCGCGAGATCAGGCGACTGGCGCCCCAGAGCAAGGTGTTAGTCATGACGGGAGAGACAGAAGCCGCAGAAGGCCTGGAAGTCACCTGCTGCCTGGCAAAGCCGTTTGATCTTGCGGATTTGCGCCGAATAGTGAAGGATACGGTACCGCTTTTTCCACAGGGGCCATAAATTACTTATATATGACACGCAAAAGATGCTTTTGACAGCAGGAGTTCGCTATCTAACGGCGAAGTAACATCAAAACGAGTTCCTTTTGGTGCGAACCTTTTGCCTAAGGTTCTAACCTTTTGGGGACGCCCGGTGGTTTTCTTAAACGCCGAACTTAGGAGTTTCGGGTGTTGCCCTAAGGAGGGTTTAAGGTATGCTTGTTCAGACGGACACCGTAATCGCAATCCGCTGTCCCGAATGCGGCAGATTGGAGCTTTTCCATCTTTCACGCTTTGCTATTTCCAAGAAAAGACCCGGAAGGGTCATCTGCTCCTGCGGCGTGGAAAAGGCCAAGGTATTGACGCGGGATCACGCAACGTATACCTTTGAGCTTAGCTGTACCATATGCGATTTACGCCATACATATCGGTTATCCGGTCGGAAGCTGTATTCGACGGAGGTAACCCCGCTTTTGTGCCTCGAAACAGGGTTGGAATTGGGAAGCATCGGCCCGAGGGACAAGGTTCGCGCCGCTATCCAGACTTATCAGGAAGAGCTTGAAGCCCTGATCGAGGAACTCGGGGGCCCCAACTATTTCTCGAATCCGGATGTGATGTTCGATGTCTTAAATTACTTACAGGAAATGGCCGACGAAGGCGGTATCTTTTGCCCCTGCGGGAAAAACAGGATCGAACTTGAGGTTTTGCCGGATCGCCTCGAATTGCGGTGCAAGAATTGTGACCGTATGAGTACCGTATATGCGGATTCGGAGCAGGATCTTCTCCACCTTCAAGAACTTCCGGCCATCGAACTCGCCAGACACGGGTTCTGCAACCTCGACCGGGCTGCGCGGAGTAAGAAAAAGGGCTTTAAAAGGGATAATAAATAAAAGGGTTTTACCCTTTTAATAATCCCGGGTGACTGTTGCATTTGTTTTTCCGCATCTTTGTCGACGTCTGACATCCGACATCCCGGTTCTCACTTCTGAAACGCCGGATGAAGTTTTGCAACGGTGCCCTGATCGGGGGAATGCGTGTGCCCTTGGTGCCGGTGGCTCGTCTGCTTAAGGCTGCTGCGGCGGGCGGTTATGCCGTAGGGGCTTTCAACTGCAATAACATGGAGATCGTCCAGGCGATTATCGCCGCCGCCGAAGCGGAAAATGCTCCGGTAATCCTTCAGGCAAGCCAGGGGGCGATTAAGTATGCCGGCCTGGAGTACATCTCAATTCTCGCTAAGACTGCCATTGCTCGAACCAACATACCGGTGGCGTTACACCTTGACCATGGAACAAGTTTCGAACAGGCCGTGCGTTGCATAGTGGCCGGTTTTAGTTCCGTGATGGTCGACGGGTCCCGCCTTCCTTTCACCGAGAATATCGCCCTGGTCCAACAGGTGGCGGCAGTGGCCAAACCGGTCGGTGTTTCCGTTGAAGCGGAACTGGGGAAGATCGGCGGCACCGAGGACGATATCTCCGTAAGCGAAGCGGAAGCTTTTTTTACGGACCCTGAAGAGGCCGCGAGCTTTGTTGCCCAAACCGGCATTGACTCACTGGCCGTATCGATAGGCACCGCCCACGGACGTTACAAGGGAGAACCGCGGCTGGATTTCAACAGGTTGAGCGAAATCGCTGCACGGGTGGATGTGCCGCTGGTGCTGCACGGCTCCTCAGGGGTTCCGGAGGATGCCGTCCGGGAGGCGGTGCGGCGCGGTATCCGCAAGGTTAACATCGATACCGACATACGGGAAAACTTCGTCAAAGCTGCAAGAAGGGTCCTTGAGGCGGATCCGGACGAGATCGACCCGCGAAAGGTGCTTGGACCGGCGCGCGAAGCGGCGGTGGAAATAATCAGGCGGAAAATTAAGATTTTTGGTAGCACCGGTAAGGCGGATGAGGTATAATTTACTAAAGGTGTTTGGTTATAGATAATAGAACTTTAGATAACTTCCTTTATCTATCCCAAAAAGGTGTTAATAATTTTAGCTGCAGAAAGGAACGCTTCCTTCACAGTACAAACTTTAATTTAATCCCGGGCACCATATTATAGGACATGAGAAAGGCAGTTGCTTGCGGGGACGCCGGTTCTAACGGCGGTTTCTTATAAATGTCCGCGCAACGATTATATATTCTTTCAAGTGAGCTGCCCATGCCGCGTTGTGGCAATGCGTTGCTTATCGCGGCGCCCACCGAAAGAAGAAATATTTTAAGAGAGGTGACAAGCAATCAAACTCTTCCTCGATACCGCCAACATTGAAGAGATCCGCCAGGCGGCGTCCCTCGGCGTGATCCACGGTGTAACCACCAACCCGTCCCTTATTGCCAGGGAGGGTCGTGATTTTAAACAGGTCGTTTACGAAATAACGTCTATTGTCGACGGACCGGTCAGCGCGGAGGTTATTAGCCTTGAATCGGAGGGTATGATCGCCGAGGCTAGGGAATTGGCTGCGATTCACGCAAACGTAGTCATCAAGGTTCCCATTACCGCCGAGGGTTTGCGGGCGGTTAAGGCGTTGAAGGCTTTGGGGATCAGGACGAACGTCACCCTTATTTTTTCCGCGAACCAGGCACTGTTAGCGGCGCTTGCGGGAGCCAGTTTCGTGAGTCCGTTTGTAGGGCGTCTGGACGACGTGGGGCACGATGGAATGGAAGTCGTTGCGGACATAGCCGAAATCTTTTCGTATTATGATTTACCCGCCGAAATAATCGCCGCCAGTGTCCGCAATCCCCTGCATGTAGTGGCCGCCGCCCGGGCCGGGGCGCATATCGCCACAATCCCTTATAAGGTTCTTTTCCAGATGATAAGACATCCCCAGACCGACAAGGGCATAGAACAGTTTCTGGCGGACTGGGCAAAGATAGGTAAATAAATGAGGAGAGGATTACCGTTTGAGGTTATGAATTTTAGGCCGGCAGGATAAAATTTTATAGGTACCAATAGATTATACGAAGGAAGACGCAGGAGTTTCTGATCCCCCGAAGCATTTCCTCTGAATAATCTATGAAGTTTCAGATATTTCTTACGATATAGTGAATTAGGGGTTGAAAAGAGGACCCTGTTCGGCTGTTCCTTTCCCATAAAAAATGGAGGACATGGTTGATAAAGCGTAAACTCCCGAACCTCTTTAACGAATTCACTCATTCATCGGCTGTGTACAGGGAATGACCAGAAATCAACCCGGAAGCTTGGATGTAGGATTCCTTCCGGTCATGCGATAGTGTCCCCTCTAACTTCCAACTTTTCGATTGTACCTCTATAATTCAGTTTTAAGACTTAAATCGGAAGCATATTCCGACCATTATAAATCTTCCGTTTAGGAGAGTGTGCAAAACAAATAAACAATATATTAATAGCCCGAAGGCTTTCGGCGGTTAAATGCGGTAAATATCCCGGAGGTTGCGAAAGTGAAGCCGTTTTGGAGCAGCCTCTCAGGCAAACACTTATATAAGGAGTGAGCGGTGTTGTTTGCGGGCAACGACCTTGAGTCAAAGAATGTAACAGAGCTTTATAAGCTTGCGAAAGAACTTGACATCCCCAGTTACTACCGGATGCGAAAGCAGGAGTTGGTTTATGAAATCCGGAAACACCGTCTGGAAAAAGAGGGGTTGATGTATGCCCAGGGGATTCTGGAGATACTTCCTGACGGCTATGGTTTCCTCAGGCCGTTCAAGTACCTTCCTTCGGGAGACGATATTTACGTCTCAGCTTCCCAGATACGCAAGTTCGACCTGCGTACGGGCGATATGGTGGCCGGACAGGTAAGACGGCCTAAGGAAAGCGAAAGGTATCTCGCGCTTCTGCGCGTAGAAAAGATCAACGACACTGATCCCCTGCTTACCGAGCGAATCCATTTCGACGGCTTGACACCGCTGTACCCTCAGGAACGCATCCGGCTTGAAACCGGACCGAATAAAATTTCAACCCGGATAATCGACCTGGTTTCTCCCCTGGGGAAGGGTCAGCGGGGTCTTATCGTAGCGCCGCCGAAGGCCGGTAAAACAACGCTTCTGAAGGAGATTGCCAACAGCATCACCGCCAATCACCCGGAGATCTATCTTATCGTGCTTCTGATCGACGAACGTCCGGAAGAGGTTACGGATATCGAACGCTCGGTCCAGGGCGAGGTGGTCAGCTCGACCTTCGACGAACCGCCGGACAACCATGTTAAAGTGGCCGAAATGGTTCTGGAACGCGCGAAGCGCCTGGTGGAACACAAACGCGATGTCGCCATCCTGCTCGACAGCATCACCCGCCTGGCACGGGCGCACAATCTGGTGGTCCCGCCAAGCGGCCGGACGCTTTCGGGCGGGGTCGACCCGGCCGCGCTGCACAAACCCAAACGTTTCTTCGGGGCGGCGCGGAAACTGGAGGAGGGCGGCAGCCTCACGGTCCTTGCCACGGCTTTGATCGAAACCGGGAGCAGGATGGACGACGTGATCTTCGAGGAGTTTAAGGGCACGGGCAACGCGGAGTTGATCCTTGACCGGCGGCTGGCGGAGCGCCGGATTTTCCCGGCGATTGATGTCCAGCGTTCCGGGACGCGTAAAGAGGAGCTGCTGTTGTCACGTGAAGAGCTGGAACTGATATGGTACTTCAGAAAGGCCACCAACCAGATGACCCCCTGGGACGCGATGGAGCACCTCCTTGAAGAAATACGCCGCACAAAATATAACGAGGATCTTATCCGCAACTTCCAGGCGTTCAAACAGGCGAGCGCCAACCAGGTTAACGGAGGAACCGTCCCTCCACCCCCGCGCCGCGGTGTAAACATGGGAGGATAAACCGGCTGTGGCCGCGCGTTACCGGTTCAGTGACGGCGTAAAGGAAGTGAATGCTTGAGTCGGGCCCAAACAGCGGCTTACGGTCGTATTAAAGTCGGGGTTCTGTACCGAAGCACTTAAAAGCATTGACTGCGGTGATTTCAGCCCGATAATACATTGTGCTTTTTTACAGACTGAGCCCGGTAAAAGAAAAACGGCGGCAGGCCGTTTTTTTATTTGTATAGGGTAATATGCTTTTGCTCGTATGGATGAGTCCGGTTCTGCCCGTATTTTAAAAAACGGTGATATTTTCGGCTTCCTGCGCCTTAGCCGTAAGTTGCTTTGGGCGGGTTTTACCCGCCTTTTTTTGTCCGGTTACCTGACGCGGGCTGCCGGATTAACGGAGGGCATAACAAACCCGATAATAGGCAATAATATTTAAAGTTTTATTAAAAGTAACTATTCCAGCACGGGTTTCAGATTCTAATTTAGAAGTCGTTGCAGTTTTTTTACTCTGACTACTGACTACTGGATTCTGAATTCTGACCCTGAATAGATACAAATGAGTTATATTAAGGATTGGGAGGTTATGTGTCTCATAATTAAAAAGCTGTTGTTTGGGCTCGGGGCCATCATGGTACTTTTCGGGATGTTAAACTGCCCGGCGGAGGCTCAGTGGGACGAACGGTTGTTTGAGGCGGAACCGGTGGAAACCGGGGAGGAGGTTTTGCCCACTTATTACCTCGTCAATGAGGGTGATACCCTTTGCGGTATCGCCCGGCGCTACGGGGTTGGTCCCGAGGTTATTGCGCAGGCCAACAATCTTTCCCGGTACGACCTTATCTACGGGGGGCAGTATCTTGTCGTTCCGGCCGGGGGACTTGTCCACAGCATTGTTCCGGGGGATACCCTCTGGAATATCGCCGCATATTACGGGGTTACTATTGATGAAATCCTCGGCGTGAACAACCTGGGTCCGGATGACGTCCTTACCGTGGGGGCGGAGCTGATAATACCCACTCCCTTATCGGGATTACCGGCTTCTGAAGGGCGCGGTGAGCGTGTAGAGTTCGCCCGGCCGGTTTCGGGGCTTGTCTCCTCACCCTTCGGCACGCGTGAAGGACGGCTTCATGAGGGGATGGATATCGCGGCGGATACCGGTACCCCGGTAACGGCGGCGGCGGACGGTCAGGTGATATACGCCTCTCCCGCCGGCACTTACGGTAACCTGGTGATTATTTCGCACGCGGGTGGTTGGTCGACCTATTACGCGCACTGCGACCGGATTGAAGCCGCCGTGGGGCAAAACGTGACGGCGGGGGAGATCATCGCCGCGGTGGGCAGTACCGGGCATTCGACAGGTCCGCACCTACATTTCGAGGTGCGTTATAACGGCGTGCCCGAAGACCCGGCGTCTTTCCTGCAGTAAAATAAGGCCAAAGTTCAACGTGCAACGTCCAGCGTTAAGGATACAAGGGACGAAGAGACACAAAAACAAAACCTAACGCGAAGGGCGGTTATTCTTCGCATATGACAAAGAAAGAACCCCGGCTTGCCGGGGTTCAGCGTCGTGTGCCTAACGGGTGAGGATTATATTATCACGTATAGTAGGTGAAAATCTTGCGCTTAACACATCCATCGCTTCTGCAACCGGGTAAACCTTTAGATTCTCCAATCCTGCTATGTCCGGACGATGTGACATAGGAACCACGTATTCCTTCCCCGTTTCCGAGACCAGGTAAAACGCGTCCATTCCCGCTCCGTGAATCCTTACGTGCTTAATCTCCTTAAGTCCGGTCAGCCCGTTGTCGGCCAACAATTTGGCGATAGCTTCCGTGTCGGAGCTTAACTTGACCATGACTGCCGGGATGTTTAACCCGGTTGCCGCAATCTCCCACTTGCCGTTGTTCTGCCAGGCGGTGGAAGCGCCGACCACTCTATTTGTATCGTCAAGCAAAGGCGCTTCCCATAAGTGCTGTCCGGAAAGAACGCTTCCGAAACAGTGGTCTGTCTGATAACGTTGGATGAAGTCGTTCGATGCCAGATAAACCTTATAAGGAGTTCTCATTTTGCCGGGTTGGGCTTCTGAAGCATTTTGGCGATATTCTTTAGGAAGAAAGCTCGGATCCTGTTTAATTATTTCTTGGGCACGCGGAAAGTCGGCGTTAAAAACATCGTTAACTTCTGACTGCTCACGGGCGGATTCAAAAGAATCGTTATTCAATATACCTGTGAGTTTATCTATGGCGTAACTTGTTGTCATCCGTGCACCACCTATCCCGAGCGCAAGAACCGTGATCAAGCTCACAATTACCCAAAACAACTTGGTTTTCAAAGTAATACCTCCCTTTTACTTCCAAAATGCCGAATTATTCCAGCCGAAGGTGTTGATCATGTAAGAATAACTGCAACGGTGACCCAGTCCGTCAGCCGGGTCGTTATACAGCACGTCTTGAGTCACGTCGTCATTATAACCCTTCAAAGCCAGCATATGTCCGCCGTAAAGGTATACGCACGCCGCTGATATCGGGCCGTTACCGTTTATCTGGTATTTAACCGCCGTATAGGAAAGTGCGCTGGCTTGAACCGAGCCGGCTATTCCTGTGATATACTGAACGCCGGTTTTGGTGTCTTGAACCGTTCCCATTGCTGCCGGATCGTTGCCGTTTACGCCGGGCTTCACGTAGTTAAGTATACTGGTCTCGTAATTGGTGGTATTGCCTTTGAAAAAAGCGCTGATCATAGAGCCTACGGAAGCCCAACAGGTGTAAGTGTATTGTTGTTCCTGTTGGGGCACGAGAAGGGTCTTACTGGCAGCGTAAGCTATCCCCGTTAATAAACCGAAGGCGATAAACAAACATAGCAACGATTTCAAAGAAAAGAAGTTCCTTTTCCCTGTCACCAAAACCATCCCTCCCAGCGATAGGTTAATTTATCACCAATGGCGCTCTCTAAAAAACCGGTAGTCGGGCAACACTTCCGCGAATCGCTAAACCGTCGGGTTTCTTGCGCTTTTTGCTTCCGGAACATCAACTCAAGCCGCTCACCCCTTTCGCCAAATATTGAGTGCTTCTACCTATATAACGCCGGAGGAGGGGTCTTGGATTATGTTTAAGGCTAAAAAATTTTTACTCAGCGCGTATATCTTAAAGAGTGCAGAAGCCGGGTAAGTTTACGGAAGCTCGTAAATACCTGGCGAGCGGTGTAATATTTACCACGCGGGAGGAAAAGACGTTTCCGGAGAGGAAATCAACGTTATGGCAGATTTAAAACCATTTGACGGAAACGAAATCAAGTCTCTTTTCGAACGATTTGCCCGGAGGGTGTTCGAGGCCGCTTATTTTGTCCTGCAAGACCGAACCATGGCGGAGGATGTGATGCAGGAAACCTTTTTGACCGCCATGACCAAATTGCGAAATCCTCAGGATCCGTTAAAAATCGAGGCCTGGCTGATACGGGTGGCCATGAACAAGGCGCGCAGCGAGTTGAGAAAACGAAAAAAGAAAATCCCTTTGCTGTTTCCGGTCGTCGCTAATCTTACTGAAGAGGGTTTTATCACGAAAGAAGAGAAAAAACAGGTGCAAGTAGCGGTGGAAGCACTTCCTGCAAAATATCAATTGGTCCTTTATTTAATGTATCATAGGAACATGACCACCAAACAGATCGCTCAGGCATTAGACCTTCCGGAAGGCACCGTGAAATCACGCCTCCGGAGGGCCTACAAACTGATGAAGCCTTGGTTGGAATGAAACTGAGGGAGCTGTTGTAAACAATGATGCGAGAGAATCAGCATTCCGATCGTTTAAAACAAATTATAGAGGAGCGCATGAAAGGTTGCGATCCTCCCAGCACTGAAGAGCTATGGGAAAGGTTTAAGGCCCGTCTGGAAGAGCGCCGCCGGACGCGCCTTTCCGGCAGGCTGCTTCTCGGGTTCGCTATGGCGGGAACCGCGGCGCTGCTTATTCTGGTTCTCATCGGCTTTTCGGTTTTCCCGGCGCAACTTCGAGCCATAACCGATAAGGTGGTAGCTTTTAAAACTACCCTTACGGAAAGCGGAGATAAACTTACCTTAACGGGTAAAGGTAAGAACGTCTTACCGCCGTTGACCAACCAAAAGCCTTATACCCTTAAGCAGCTCAAAGAGAAGGCTCCTTTCTCCGTTCGCCTGCCCGCTTGCATTCCCAAGGGATACAGGCTGGTAGGGCATACCGGCGAAGACGTATCCGGCTCTCTCGTAAGAATAACCAGCCGTTACGAAGCTAACGGGAAGTTTATTACCGTCGAGCAGTGCGGTTCCGAAACGCCGGGCGGTGATCGGGCGTTTGATCCGGGTGATTACAAAATAACAGAGCTGAAGATTTGTGGCGCAAAGGGAACCCTGGTCGAACGAAAAAAAGACGACTGGCTCAGCCTGTCTTGGAATCAGGGGGAAGTGTTCTATAGAATTTCCGGCTGCATGTTACCAAAGGAAGCGCTTAAGATGGCCGAGTCAATGAAAGAGATATAGGATTTCAGTTCAATAAATGATACTTCTGTTATCATATTAGCAAAAGAACAAGGATTACCTTTCCATCAGCTTTATAAGCCCCTGGTCGCGCCGGCGAGCGCAATCAGGGGCTTTTGTCGTTTAGGAAAATTTTTTAAAAAATTTTAATCCAAACCCCTCCTTATGTGCGTTATATAAGTAGGAGCTTAAATAATGTGGAATGTGGTTTCGGAATTTAGGACGAGGAGGTGAGAAGCGCACAAAGACAGTCAAGCTAAATTACAATTTATGGTACTAGTTGATTGGGAATAAAAAGAGAGTACGGTGGCATCACCCTCTTCAACCGTCAAAGTATCATGAGAGGTCAACCAAATCCCGTACCCTCCTCGTTAATTATATCCTTGAGGAGGGGATTTTGTAAATGGTGCCACCTTCTACTCTAAATTTGAGAAGGAAGGAGGTATTCACAGTGTAGAATTAATAAATTCGCTTTGTAGTTTTCAAAGAACGTCGGGCGGGTTTTTACCTTAACTCTATCTTTATCTTACAAGGAGG
Organism: Bacillota bacterium; assembly: GCA_040755295.1. Classification (NCBI taxonomy): domain Bacteria; kingdom Bacillati; phylum Bacillota; species Bacillota bacterium. The sequence continues at coordinate 87,232 of JBFMBK010000004.1, forward strand.
AAGAGAAATGTCTAAAAGGACATCCAGACTTCTTTTAGCAAGTCTCACGCTGATAATGTTAATCAGTGTTCTGGTGACTAGCGCCTATGCTGGTGAAGCATGGGTTTACATTAGTCAAGGTGAGGGTCCTCAATTATCTGCTTCTATCAGCGGCACTGATGTAGGGTATGAAGGCTGGAACTACGATACTTCTGGGCATAGGTTTTGGATATCTTTACAAGGTTGCTGCGCCTATGGTAACTGGTGGACCTTAGAAGACTACCTAATAAATATTGATGATTATTACTACAGTACGTATTCTATTCAAGAAACCTCGGGCTACAGAGTGCAATTGAATCCCGAGTTGTGGTTTACGGATTGTGATGGTAAAGGTGTAGTACGAAATCTCTAGCAAACCTTAATTGCCAGATTATAGGGGTATTTGGTATACCCCTATAATCTGCCTTTCTGTAAGGGGGACTTGGTTTGAGGAAATTATATAAAGCTTCGCTATCAGTATTCTTACGCAGTAAAAATCTGAGCCTGCCGTATTTTGTTCTGCTGGCTTCAATCGTGGCATATTTTGGATTTTGCCTCATTAATTATTTACAGTATCGTGATATATTTTCCGTAGATATATTTTCCAATGCTACGCTTTGGGTGCGCCCCTGCATTTTTGTAATTGCCTTTTTCATTTATTGCGGCTACGAGCTTGCGGTCGGAATGTACGACAACAACATGGCGGAGTACCTTAAAACATACCAGCAGGGATTATTGAAGGCTTATGCGGCGATCATCTTGTGTTTATTAACTATCGTTGCGATACCTTCCATAATGTTTTTTTCCTTTATCCTATTCATGTATTATTATTTCGATGTTCAATATTATCTCCCTTTTTTGCTTCATTTGATGAAACTGTCCATACTGTATTTCGGATTATCATTCCTAATTGGTATCATGCTGGGAACAGCAATGGCCGCCAAACTGAAAACCAAAAGGCTGGCGGTATATAGCCTTACGGTTATATTTATGTTGTTAAACACCACTTTCACCGATGTCCCTTTCAGAATGCCGTATTTGCTTTTCAACTCTTACCTGACCGAGAGAATGCTTTACTACTTCAAGCATTTTCTTACTGTCGTACCCCAGCAATTAGGGAGTCACTCTGCAATCTATCCTTTATACGGATTTCCGATGGAGCCGATCCGGTGGATTTTGGCCGGGTTTTGGGTTTTATTTCCCTTAACCCTGATTTTGACCGAATGTTTTAACCGGAAGACTAAAAAAGCACTGATAGCCACCGGTTGCCTGATTGTGCTGCTGGGCGTCGGTTTGTTTTCCGTCAGGGGGTCGACCTTATTAATGGACATGCGAGTTGATTCTTTTGCCTTTGCCGATCCCATTTATTATATGGATAGACCGAGAGAAGATTACAGTAAATATGAAGCCGGATTCATGATTGAAGAGTATGAGATGGATTTGACGATTAGCAATGAACTGCACGCTGAAGTGGAAGTCACCATCGATGATCATGATTTGGATAGTTATGATTTCACCCTTTATCACGGGTACATCCTGACCAGCGTTCGCACAGAAGACGGAGAGATACCTTTTACCCGCGAGGGCGATTACATCAGAGTTGGCAGATTAAACGGGGCGGACAGGCTCATCTTTAAGTATTACGGTAAATCGCCGAAATATTATGCCAACCGGCAAGCGATAGCCTTACCCGGGTATTTTGCCTATTACCCTAAAGCCGGCAGACTAAAGATATGGGATCAAGATCGGTACGGCTATGTGATTAACACCTCGCCGAATGAAAGCAAATATTCGGTGAATGTCCGGTCCAATTTAAAGGTATTCTGCAATCTTCCCGGCAGTAATAATTCTTTCCGTGGCAAGTCGAACGGGGTGTCGCTGTTTGCCGGTATGTATGATGAGGTTGCTGAAAATATATATGCAGAGCCGATGCGCAGGAACTTGCCGAAAAGAGAATATATTCGTGAAGCGGAGGAGATCTTAACAGACTTATTCAGTCGATTGGAGCGAAAGAAACCGGTCGTCCTTACAGACAAGCAATTCTTTCAAGTACCCGGAAGTTTTGCGCTTAACTCTAACACTGAAGATGTTGTAGTCATGAGCGACCACATTACGGCTACTTGTTGCAACAATGGGCCGCAATTAGCCGAGATTACCATGAGATCGATCCTTAAACCCAAATCAGTTCATTGTCTTAGTTTTATGACTGACTATGTAAAATATCTTTTTAGCAGACAAGATGAGACCGAACCGCTGTTTCAAAGCGCAGTCGACCTTAATCTCCTGCTGAAAGAGATAGACGAATTACGATTTCTTGCCGAAAAGTATTCAGATATGAATCGAGAGAAATATCTGAATATGAATGCGCAGGAAAGAAAAGCACTTTATACTCATGAAAGACGAAAGTCTGACTTGGACACCATTGTCAATGAAAAGGCGGCAAAATATCTGTTCTATGAATCACCCCGCAAAGAAGAAAACTTGCGCATCTTCTTCGATTATTTTACTTCGGAAAGCCAGGGAGACTACTTGGAATTGGTGGAAAATATTATACGGGAGGAACTGGAAGATGATCGCGGTTAAAGATCTGAGCAAGAGCTTTAGAAGAAAAGAGGCGCTTCATTCCGTAAACCTGCGCTTAGACGCCAAGGTTTACGGGTTATTAGGCGCCAACGGCGCCGGCAAAACCACGCTTATACGCTGCATGGCGGGGCTATATGAACCCCAGCAAGGTGAGATATTCTATAACGATGAGCCAATACATAAATCCAAAAGTTTTCATCAAGACCTGGGTTACCTGCCACAAGCCTTTGGCATGTTCCAGGAGCTCACTTTATATGAAATGATGGACTACATCTGTTCTCTAAAGGGCATAGCAAAAAGCAAATGCGCCAATGAGATAACAAAGGCGCTTACGTTTGTTAATATAGAAGATAAGGCCAAGGACAGGATCAAAACATTGTCGGGAGGTATGGTAAGAAGGGCCGGAATCGCCCAAGCGATCTTGGGGGACCCTAAGGTAATGCTATTGGATGAGCCGACAGCAGGGCTTGATCCCAGCGAGCGAGTCAGGTTCAAAAACACCGTGGGTGAGCTTAAGAAAGACAGAATGATCCTTATTTCCACGCACATTGTGGAGGATGTGGATGCCTGTTGCAATAGTGTTATCGTTATTAACGAGGGCAGTGTTTTGTTTAACGGATCTTGTGAAGAATTAAGAAATGTTGCGATAAACAAAGTATATCAAATCAATGAAGCTGATTCTGATAGCATTGTCGGCGAAAAATTTACACTTAAGATCAGCGAGATAGAGGGCAAGATTTATCACCGGATACTGGTAAAGGAGAACCAGGATTATCAAAGCGAAAAGCCCAGCCTCGAGGATGGATACATGTGTCTGGTAAAGGGGTTGGCATAATGCGCAGGTTGTATCTTGAACTTAAGAATCAGCGGTTGTACTTTTTTGTGCCGCCCGTTATTCTTTTTATATTGGTTCCTCTTACAGTTCTTGCTACCATAAAAGCTGGAGGCGGCGGAGGCGGTAGCAATTTCCCGGAATGCGCTACAATATCTCAATTGTTTATCCCCGGTTTTGCCGCCTGGTGGCCGCTGTTTATTTTAAAGGAGTACCTTAATTCACCCGGAAAGGAATTACTTTTTGTCTATAAATTCGGCAGAGATAGCCTTTTTTTAAAGATGATTATCTTATGGGTATTTTTTGTCCTGCATGTAACGATTGTGTTTATTTATTTTACTTCTTTATTTGATTTTGTTTGGTTTTTGTTTATTGCTATAATAATTCAAAGCATGTTTATGATTGCCTTAGGATATTTCCTTTCTTTATTATTTCAAAATACCTTTATCCCTCTGATAATAAATTTTGCCTACAGTTCGATTTTTATGTTGGTCTTATTTTATTCTCCGCTAAGCATTTTTGAAATTGGCTCCTTTAATAATGCTGGCAGCTTAAGTAAATCTATAGTTGTAGCTATTATCTCGTTTATTCTTTTTTATGGTGGCTATCAAATTGAAAAACGCTTGTACAAAGATGGATAGGAATTTGCTTTTGGCGGAGAGAGCATAACAAGAGCCACAGAAGGAGAGTTTTTCCCAGTTAATAATACGTTTGACAATACAAAAGTGATCCACTTGCTAAAATTGAATGTGATCCACCTGTGCTAAAGAATAGGTAATCTACTTCCCCCAACTGTCTCCAGTTTTTTAAACTCTCTTCTCTTGATTTCCCGCGTGCGGAACAAGTACCTTGCAATGCAAGGTACTACATGTTATAATATAACCCGTAAATCTAAAATGAAAAGTGGGAGGATTTTGAATAAGGAGCTTCTTAAGGGCTATACAGACATTTTGTTGCTTTCGCTGCTCAAGGACGAAGCCAAATATGGCTACCAGATCGCCAAGGAAATCCGGGACAGGACGGGTAACCTCTTCGAGTTGAAGGAAGGGACCTTATACCCGGCATTACAACGGTTGGAGCGTAATGGATATGTCGACACTACCTGGGGAGAGACCTCGGAAGGCGGCCGACGTAAATATTATCGGCTTACAGAAGCGGGGAGGAAACACCTGGTAGGGTGTAGGCGAGAATGGCAGTGTTTGAGGCAAGTTATTGATATGTTTATCGGAGGTGGGTTATGCAACGAATAGAAGAGTATTTGGCACAGTTGGTGGGTCAGTGCCCTGTCAGTCACAGTAAACGGAATAAGATAAAAACAGAGTTTAAGGACCATTTGCTGTCTTTGGTAGCAGAGTTTAAGAGAAAAGGTGAAAATGAGGATGACAGTATTAACATGGCCATAAAGGTCTTTGGTAATCAGAATATTGCCGTTGATGTAAAAAAAATGTTTCCGTGGTATGTTTGTACCTGGGCCAAGGTTTTAATAGGTCTGTTTCTCTGTGGGGCGGCTTTTGTCTTCTTGGCCTGGGTTATAACGGCTGGCGTCGACCCTTGGGATTTTCAAGAGATAGTGTTGAGTTCTGAATTGGGGATGGTGGCCATTGGGGCTTTTTATATGGCCCTACGGGCTGATGACCGTAAGGAATTGCGAACCATGGTGAAATGGTTGCCCGTGTTAACCCTGACGTTGGAAAGGGTCTTTGTGGTTGGTATTCCTGCTGTGGTGGCGCATTATGTTGGCGGGGAACCATGGAAGAATATTTTTCACCCCGAGGTGATTGAATTTCTGCGGGTTTATTTGCCGATGCTTATAGTAAGTATTCCATTAATGGGTGGTTTGGCCTGGATACCTGTGGCGAAGGGTTGGATATCCGACGAACCCAAAGAAAAAATTGCTTAGAAGGGGGCTTTGCCGTGAAGCGGCGGTATTCAATCCCTTTCAATTGGCCCAGCCTGCGTCGGGGATGGACCCCTTGCTCGTATCTGTTGTCTTGTTTATCGCCGCTGTTTTTCTCCTCTCCTGCGGACAAATGCTCTTCACCCGTCGGGCGTACCTGTTGAAGTAGGATGCGGGCGCGGCGCCGGCAAATGTAGCTAAAGGTTGGTGGGGAAAATGGTTCTTTCTGATTTGCTAAGTACCATTATTACCTTGGTGGTAATGGAGCAGCGACTATCTACATTAAGTACTGCCTAATACGGTTGCACGACAATCCCCATGACCGCTCCAGAAAAAATGGGGTCGTCTTCAAGACCGAGCAGGACTTCCGGTTTACCTTCGACGACTACTCCGTAATAAAGGACGCCGTTCTTCTCGAGGTAACCGGCGGTGCGTGCCAGTAGCTTTGAGGAATAACTGGGCAGTTGACTCAAAGCCTTTATTTGTTTAAGAAAGTCGGCTTCTGTTATTTTGGGTTCACCTTCCTGGAAGCCCCCCAGGGGAATACCGACTAACCGCCGGCCCAGATAAGGTTTGTTTCTGATTTCCTTATCGCTGTATGCCGATATGGCGCCCCACAACGGCTTTACACCATTAGGAAGCACCTTCTCCATTTCCTCTTTTGTGAGTAAGCGCTTAAATGAAAGGGCCATTTCCACCGTGGCATCCTTGGGTACGCATTTTAACAGGCCAAAGTCCCGCTGCACCCTTTCGCCGGGCGCTGCCGGGTGAAAGAATTTTAAAACCGGGACCATACTGGGCACTAGGTATTCCCTTCCGTCTTTGGCTTTAAAAATCGGGGTTGAAGGCCATAGAAATTGTTCCCCGCCCCACACTTGAAAATCAACCGTCACCGTACCCGCGGGCACCGGCCTGGCACCTACTATGCGGATAAAATGATACTGTTTGTGTTGCCCGAACCAGGTATTTTTGTAGCTGATTCCGCTCAGCAGAATGGTATTGGGTTCGCTGAGCCTTATAAGCCCGCTATAATATGTGGAAATCCGGTCATGCTGGCGATTAAGAAGGTAGATGCTTACAACATTCACCGAAATAAAACTTACCGCAAATACCGCCAAAGATAAGAGCACTATACGAAAGGTACTCCGCCGGCGTACGCGCTGCAAAAAACGCTTTTCGTCAAGGTTATTTTGACCGGGTGTCAGCCCTTCCATTGTCTGAATCCTCCTTTATAGCCTGGTATTCTTTTTTAAACTTCTGCCTGGCCCGGTACAGGCATGTCTTTACAGTTTCTGGTTTTACGTTAAGACATTTGGCGATCTTCTTGTATGAGAAGTCCAAATGGTACTTCATAATCAATAAATTACGTTCATGAAAGCTTAAACAACGCATGGCGGCAAGAATCAGTTCCTTATTTTCCTTTGTAAACAGGGCCTCATCCGGGCCCTCCGCTTCATCCGGAAGTTCTTCAAGAAAGTCAACTAAAACGTCTTTCCTTTTATTCCGTCGCAGCCAATCCACATATTTGTGGCGGGCTACGGTGAAGAGCCAGGCTTTCAATTTTCCTTGCGGGACACCGTCTAAATGAATATAAGCCGCCACAAGAGTTTCCTGGGCAAGGTCTTCTGCTTCCTCACATGTCAGTCCCAGATTAGATAAATAGCTATACACTAAACGGTACAGTTTTTACCACAATAAGGCTTACCCCTTAAGCTTATTAATGGGCAGATAATCGTCTAAAGCCCTGGCGATCATGAAATCTTCCAGGAATGACGCCGGGCAGATCATTAGGATTGTAATTCACCATCCCGTATATTTTACTCTCATAAGATAAAACGCCAAAAGGGCAAAAAGGTATACGCGGTTTCATGAAATCGGTTTGTCGCTTAGCATAACTAAATGCTTCAATTTGTGGTATTATGTGTTTCACAGGTTGATTTTGGGCTAATTTTGGGCTATAAGTATTCTGAACTCCGCTGAAGTCCTGCGGCATCATTAATTTACCATAAGGAGGTTGACGTAATCCCCACCGTTTCTTATTGGTGATAGGGCTTCTGGCAGCCTGGCTGGTGTTGCTGATTGCCTGCTGCCGGACGGAGAGGAGTAAACCGCTTGAACCGGTGGCTCCCAATCCCTCAGTAGTTGAACCGTTTGATTGGGAAAAAGAAGCCGAACGGGTGATTACAGCTTACGTGCAGACCCTCACAGAAGGAGATACCGTTGCCCTTGGAAACTACGTCTGGCGCTACGCTGCTGAAAGCACGTTGGAACCCCCACCCCTTACCGTGAAGAAAGCGCAGGTTGCAGAAGTCGAAGCGCAGGGCGGTTTCGGATCCGGGCTCACAATGGTGGTCTTTCAGGCAAAGTTAACGGAAACCGGCGCAACACCTGAAGAAAGGCGCGGCGAGGAAACCGTCTTTTTCGTACTGGCCAGGGACCGGAAGACAAAACCTTTAAAGTGGCCGGAGTAAGCAAGAACCTCGTAAATCCCTTTGGAAACAAAGGGAAAGCCGTTGGAAAAGCACAATGTGAAGATGCTAAAAAGGTGGTACGCCGGTATTTTGAGGCCCTCGGGCGGCGGGATTTCGCTGCAGCCACCAGGTGGGTCCATCCCCTCTGGAATGATGGAAGCGCATCTCCGGATAGGGCCATCCGCAAGCTGCGGCTCCTTTCTATCGAAGGACCTGTTGTCCAACAAGCCGGCCAGGTACCCCTGCTCGAGTATGCCGTCACCGCTAACGCCCGTTATCCTTCCGGACTCCTTACCGGCCAACCGCATCCCCGCTCGAGCGGCCGAAACGTATACTTTGTCATCCTGGCGCCAGTAAACCCCTTGGCGCCTACCGAATGGCGGATCACTTCGATTGGCACGGGGCCGTAGTTATTGATGCTTGTCAGAAATCCAGTTGAACCGAGGAAGCCGGTTTACAGCGTCGGATCTTCACGGTGCGTGGCGTTGAAAAACGACGGTTCGGGGTCGAAGTAGTTGCGGCTGTAATCCTTAACGAAGCGGGAGCCGTCGATGTAACCGGCGTCCCAGGTGGCGTCGATTGCCACCCACCGGCCGTCCACAAAAACCTTGTTCCAGGCGTGCTTTTCCTCTGAGCCGTCTCTCCTGCGGACCCATCCCCGGACGATCGTCGCGGGGATTTCGTCCGCCCGGCAGAGGGCGGCCAGCAGCCGGCTGAAGTGCTCGCAAACACCGCTTCGAGCGCGTAAAATAGCCGAGGCTCGTTCCGGCGAGAAGTCACCCTGATTTGAGGCAATAAGCTTATATTGTTCCAAATCGTACTCGATGTTCCGGGCTACCCAATCATGGATAGCCGCGGCGGTTTCCATTGGGTTCTCCCTTTTAAGTTCTCCGGCGAGAGCCAGGATATCCGGGTGGTCCCAGTCCATCCAGTCGATCGGCGCCAGATTGGAGACGTCCTCCTTACCGGTGTTTCGCGCCTTGAACCCGAGTAGCCCCGACAGGGTGCTGTTATGGGGCGGGCTGCATACCGTCACCGTGTATTCGCCCGGCCCGAAAGGAAGCCAGACCTGCCCGCCGAAACCGCCGTTTACAAGCGTCAGGGGTTGATCGCTGCGCATCTCCCCTTTTTCCACTATCACTATCAATTCCGGCGTCATGCTTCTGCATTTGCCCCTGATATCGACCCTGGTATCGGCTTCTACATAATTAAACACCGGCCGGGTGAGTTTGGCCCCCGCCAGGATCCCGTCGCGGTAAAGGGTTGCGGGATATTTGCTGAGCGGTCGCGTGGGTCCGGGAAGATGAAGGAGGTTCTCGCTTAGGTAGGCGGTACCGCTCTCCCAGGCCACGTTGACACCCAGGGCTTCACCCACAAAGCGGAGCGGTACAAGGGTATGTCCCTCCACCACACGGGGCGGTACATCAAGGATCAAGGTGCGGTCGCCGACTGTGGCCCGGGTCGAATTCACGGTTAACACAAGATCGACCCCGTCCCTCGATACAGTTATCTGTCCTGTTTGTGAGTCGTAATAAACCGAAGCGTTTAATGATTCCGCCGCCGTCCGAAGGGGAACCAGGACGCGACCGTTTTGAAGGCAGGGCGGGGTTGCGGGCACGACCTGCCGTCCGTTGACCACAAGGCCGACGGACGCGGCGATGGCCTGGGCGTCGAATAATGATAAAATAAAAATAAACAGGACTAATGCCGTCCGTTTTATATGCAAAAGCTTGCCCTCCAGTCGGGAATAATTCAATTCTTTTTACTATTATTAACTTTTTAGACAGGTTCCGCAATTCCTTTAAAAAGTTTAGTCCAATGTATATATTCGACTCAACCCAAAGATTTTAGAGCGTGCCCGAATGAGTCCGGAAAAAAATCTGCGTCACGTTCGCCGCGGCCGATGATGGACGGCGGTACAAAACTCTTTCACTCGGCCTGTAAACGGGTATACTGTGATTAATCGTCCCGGCCGCCGGTTTTAAGACGATGCCGGCGCTTACGTCAAAATGAGTTCTCACTGAATGATCGAGAAAGGAAGCCGTGAAAATTATGGCTGTTGACCGGCCCGGTCAGAACAAGGTTTCTTTCAAAATCGAAGGCATGAGCTGTGCGGGCTGCGCCGCCCGCGTCGGCAAGGCACTCAATGAAATCGAAGGCGTACAGGACGCGTCCGTCAACTTCGCCGCGGAGAAGGCCACGGTATTCTATGACCCGGCGCGCACCAGCGCCAGTGAGGTCATCGGACACGTCAGAAACCTTGGTTACGGCGTTAGGACCCAGCGCCTGGAGGTCGCCGTCGAGGGCATGACTTGCGCGAGCTGCGCCGCGCGCGTGGAAAAACGGCTGAGATCGTTGGACGGAGTAACCGGCGCCGCCGTAAATCTTGCCGCCGAAAGGTCGTTGGTGGAATACCTGCCGGAAACGATCAGCGCCGAAGAGGTCAAAAGGGCTATTCTCAACCTCGGATATGGTGTCAAAGACCTGCCTGAGGCGACGTATACGCGGGTCGACAAAGAGGAGCGCGCCCGTGAGATCGTGCGCCAGCGAAATATGTTTGTCCTCGCGGTAGCGGCGACCCTTCCGCTCCTCTTTGTTATGGGCGCCGACCTCGGTCTGGCGCCTCACGTCCCGTTCCTGATGAGCAAATACGTCCAATTCGGTTTCGCAAGCGTCGTGCAGTTCGGTCCCGGCTTTCAATACTATCGTCGCGGTTACCTGAATTTGCGCCACGGCGCGGCCAACATGGATGTGCTGATAGCCCTCGGAACGTCGTCGGCTTACTTCTACAGCGTGGTCAACACCTTCTTCCTGGACGGTTTTGTATATTACGAAACGGCGGCGGTCATCATTACCCTGGTGCTCCTTGGCCGTTTACTCGAAGCGCTCGCCAAAGGGCGCACTTCCGAAGCAATTAAAAAACTGATCGCCCTTAAACCGAGCACCGCCCGCGTACTGCGCGGCGGCCGGGAGACGGACATCCCCGTGGAGGAGGTTGCCGTGGGGGACCTGGTGATTGTGCGTCCGGGAGAGAGCATCCCCGTCGACGGCATAATCCGTGAGGGCTCGTCAACGGTGGACGAGTCTATGTTGACCGGGGAAAGCCTGCCGCAAGATAAAAATGTCGGCGACGAGGTGGTGGGCGCGACCATCAACCGTCACGGGAGTTTTACCTTTGAAGCCGTTAAGGTCGGCAAGGACACCGCACTGGCAAAGATCATCCGCATCGTGGAGGAGGCGCAGGGCTCGAAGGCCCCGATACAGCGCCTTGCCGACGTTGTCTCCTCTTATTTTGTGCCGGCGGTTGTCGCTATCGGCCTGGTTACGTTTATGGGCTGGTATTTAAGTACCGCGCAGGTGCAGACCGCGCTGCTCAACATGACGGCCGTCCTGGTGATCGCTTGTCCCTGCGCGCTGGGTTTGGCGACACCGACAGCCATTATGGTAGGTACCGGGCGGGGGGCGGAGAACGGAATCCTGATCAAGGGGGGCGAGCACCTCGAGCAGGCCTACAAACTCGATACCATCGTCTTGGACAAGACCGGGACGATAACCAAGGGAGAGCCTTCGGTTACGGATGTCGTTCCCTTCGGCGAGCGTGAAAAAACTGACGTCTTGCGGCTGGCGGCGGCGGCCGAGAGACGCTCGGAACATCCTCTCGCCCGGGCCGTCGTAAAGGCTGCGGAGGAGGAAGGACTTACCGTCCCCGAGGCGGAAAGGTTCGAGGCGTTGCCGGGCCGCGGAATCAGAGCGGTAATTGAAGGGAAGGCGGTCCTCATCGGCAATCCGAAACTATTGCGTGACGGCGGCGTTGACCCGACGGGCGCTCAGGCCCGGCTGGAGGACCTTGAGGGGCAGGGGAAGACGGTCGTCCTCGTGGCTGAGCACAACCGGTTGATCGGGATGATCGCCATCGCCGACACCGTTAAAGAGCATTCGGCGGAAGCGGTGCGCCGTCTTAAAGCTATGGGCTTGCGGGTCGTGATGATTACGGGAGACAACGCGCGCACCGCCGGGGCCGTTGCCGGTCAGGTAGGCATAGACCATGTTTTGGCCGAGGTACTGCCGGAGGACAAGGCCCGCGAGGTGCAAAAACTACGGGACGGGGGGGCCCGCGTCGGCATGGTCGGCGACGGGATTAACGACGCCCCCGCCTTGGCCGTTGCGGACCTCGGCATGGCCATAGGGACGGGCACCGATGTAGCTGTGGAAACGGCGGACATTGTGCTCATGCGGGGAGACCTGCGTGAGATCGTTGCCGCAATCAGGTTGAGCCGCCGGACGATCCGCAAGATCAGGCAGAACCTTTTCTGGGCGCTGATCTACAACACCCTGGGTATTCCCCTGGCGGCCCTAGGTTTTCTGAACCCGATAATCGCCGCCGCGGCGATGTCCCTGAGCTCGGTCTCCGTGGTCGGCAACTCGTTACTGCTTAAGAGGTACGATCCGTATGGACAATAGTCAGAATTCAGAATTCAGAAGTCTAAAGTCGCGAGTCGCGAGTCAGAATTAAGTCCGAAGTCCAACGTCGACAGTTCTAAGTCAAAATTAGAATACAGAATTCAGAATCAGAATGTAGAAGGTTGGGAGTAAGAAGGATTGGGGGATCATAATTACATTCTGTATTCTGTGTGCTGTATTCTGGTCCTGAAGTCCTGGCCGCCTGAGCTTAACTGAGGACAGAGGACTAAGGACTCAGGACCAAAACAGTCGAACTTCGAACGGACCCTGAAAGTCATCAGCATAAACCCGAACCGTGAACTGTGAACTGTGAACGGACCCCAAAGGTCTATCCGTCCAACATAACTTAGAACTTTGAACTTAGAACTTTTACACGAAGGAGGTGTCTTGAATTGGCCCGATTGAAGAACGGGGTCTATTCGCGGCTAGGCAACCGCTGGCTCGTTGTATTGCTCGTAACGGCCATTTTCTTCACCGTTTTCATCGTCCTCTGGGCGACACAGTCGCGGTCACCGCGGGCAACACGGGTATTGGTACCTGTCGAAAGGGATGCGGTGGTCCACCTGTTTGCGCCCGAAAATCGATGACATTGAAAACGGTAAATTCAAGACAGATTGACCGTCGGCAGCTTCACGTCGCGGCATACCACGTCCACGACGGCCGGCGCTTGCAGATTCAAGGCCGCGCGCAGTGAGCCTTCAAGTTGAGCGGCGTCTTCGACCAGGAACCCCTTCGCGCCCGACGCCCAGGCGTACGCGCTAAAATCCGGGGACCTGACCTCGACCCCCAGCGGCACAAGACCCGATGCCAACATTTTGTCTTTTTCAAGCGCGAGCAGGCGGTTATTGACCACGATCACGGTTACGGGGATGTTGCACTTGACGGCTGTGGACAGTTCACCCATGGACATCAACATGCCTCCATCCCCCACCAGCGCTACCACCTGTCTGTCCGGATAACGTATTTTAGCCGCGAGTGCGGCAGGTAAACCTGAGCCCATGCTTCGCCACCGGGAAGGCATGAGGACGGTCTGCCCGGCGGCTTGAAAGTCGCGGTCGAACCAGTGCATAAAAGCTCCCTCATCAACAGTAATGACGGCGTCCCCGGTAATTACTCCGTTGAGCGCCGCCATCAGTCGGGCAGGATGGACCGGACGGTCGCCGTTCGCGGCATCCGCCGCGATGAGGTTGCACCGCTCTTTTCTTGCTGCTGATATACTGTCCTTCCAAAAGGGGTCCCCCTCGTAGTCCCCAAGATACTTCATAAGAGTTTCGATAATATGCGGCACGTCTCCGGCGAGGGAGTCCCAGAGGTAAGCTTCGTTAATCTGCCACGGTTCGTTCTCGATCTGAATGACGGGCGCCTTCGGCAGGAACTTCTCTTCGTAACCGGCCGAACCGATCATCAGCACACAGTCGCATTCGTGGAGTAACGACGGCGTCCATGCCTCGCCTATCCCGCCCAACACCTCGGGCCATTCGTCCGGGATCACCCCTTTTGCTTCCTGGGCGACTACCACGGCCGCGCCCCATGTAGTGACCAGCCGCCTGATGGCCTGACCGGCGTCTTTTCCCCTGCGCCCGACCACGACGATCGGTTTTCGCGCCTGTCGCATTAGGGCCGCGGTCCGGGCCAGGTCGCCCGTGATTTGACCGTTTAACCGTGCCCCGTTCCTGATAAGGGCCGGGAAAAAGCCCGGTTTGGTGTCCACCTTCTCGTTCCAAAGGTTAAAGGGGACTGAGAGGTGCGTCACAGTCCGTCTGAGCAGGGCTTGGGACATGGCGCGGACCAACAGCAGTTGAGCAGAAGGAGCGTCTGTGACCGGTTCCGAAAGGAAGGCGCAGTTTTTTATCAGGCTCTGCTGATCAAAGTACTGTTTCACCCTGGTGCCGATTTTGGCCGTGGCCACCTGCCCGGTAACGGCGAGGACGGGTGCATGGTCCATGTACGCGTCCATAAGGCCTTCGGCAAGGTTTATCGTCCCTGCCGCGCTGGCGAGACATACCCCGAGTTCGCCGGTCAGCTTCGCCCAGTACGAGGCCATAAACGCGGCCCCCGCTTCGTGAACGGCGCCGATGTACCGTATGGATCCTTCACGGGCTACCGCATCAAGAAAAGGCAGCACGTCGTTGCCCGCGACGCCGAAAATCACCTTTACGTTCCAGGCGGCCAACTGACGGACCATGGCCGCGGCGAGGTTCTGTTGTGCCATGCCGATTGCTCCTGACCCAAGTATTTAAGTTTAGAATATCCTTAACCCCCCGGCTAATACTAACCACATCCTGATTTGTTGGGGCGGAGTTACGCCGTCCGCCACCAGGCGTGTGAATAGAAAAACCCCGGGTTTTTTAAAAAATAATGGTAACTTCCGATTTCGGACTTGGGACTCGTAACTCGCGACTCGCGACCGAGGAATTTACAGGAGGTGGTTGGCTTGCGGCAGCTAAAAGTGGGGGTAATCGGTACGGGGATGGCTTTCGAGCGTCTCCACTACCCGGCCTTTCAGCGGTTGGCGGACAGGTACCGTATTGCTGCTCTTTGCGATGTCGACAAATGGAAAGCGGACAGCTGGGTTAAGCGATTAAATCTTAACCAGGCGGACGTCTTCACCGATTATCGCGAGATGATAAAAAGGGATGATCTGGACGTCATCGACATCATGGTGCCTATTCCCCAGAACTTCGAAGTCACTAAAGCGGTGGCCGAACGTCTCGCGGGGCGGCGTAAAGGCATTATCTGCGAAAAACCTCTGGCTGCGACCCTTTCCCAAGCCGGAAAAGCCCGGCGCCTGGCCGAGGAATACGGCCTGCCGATCATGATCGCCGAAAACTACCGGTACAATCAGGAAATCGACATCATCAGGGACCTGGTGCGCACAAGACGCGTGGGTGAAATATTTTATTTTATCCAGAACCGCGTGGTGGACTTTCCGGCCGATATGCTCCAGGATAAATTCCCGGCAAAGGAATGGCGACAGCACCCCGATTTCCCCGGGGGCGCGATCACCGACACCGCTGTACACGACCTCGGTGGGTTGCGGCATATTTTCGGCCCGATTGACCGCCTGCAGGCCTTCGGCCGGCCCCAGACCGCCGACTTTGCGCCGTACGCCGTAGTCAATGTAAACCTGCTCTTTAGAAGCGGCGTTAACGGACAGTTTACCTTTTTCTGCGCCGGGAAGGAGATGCAGCGTCCCCTGATCGGACTGCGCATCTTCGGCGCCCAAGGGATGATTTATCTGGAAGAGCGGGACGCGGGAACGATCAACCTGGCCTTCAACGACGGCCGGACGGAGCAAATCGCCTACCAACCGCAGCAGGGTTTTTATAACGAACTGCTCAACTTCCACAACGCGCTTACCGGGACCGAAGCCGTCAGCGTCACCCCGGAAGTGGAATACGGCGACCTAGTATCCGTAGAACAAATCCTGGTTTCCATCCGCGACGAGAAAATCGTGACCGTCGACGAAGAAGCCGGGCGGCGTCCGGTTGTCCAGGAAACCTACGCCTGGCGCGAGCCGACGCTGCAATAGCGAAATAAGGGGGTTAGAAAATGGTGTGGGAATGGATGAACAAACTGGTGCGCGGCGTCGGGAATGAAGCCGCGGACGATATGGTTTTTAAAATGATGAAAGATAAGTATACGGATAACATGCTGATGGTGTTGTCCGTTATGAAAAGAACGTCATTTTTCAACGCCATGGAAATCTGGATGCGGGCGACCCAGGGGCAGGTCCTTGAAAGACCGCTGGGCACTCACCTGCGCCTTTCTCCTTGGGAGTTGTTGGTCCTCAACCCGGTGCACCTGTACCGTTTCCCGGTTGAGGACAGCAAAAAAATCGATACCGGTGTCACCATCGGACCCCTGGCCGAAAAACCCCTGGAACTGAAAATACCTGTCTATATTACGGGGATGTCTTACGGCAGCGCGCTCAGCAAGGCCGCCAAGGTGGCGCTGGCCAAGGCGGCCAGTGCGATGGGCACCGCCACCAACACCGGAGAGGCGGGGCTGCTGCCCGCCGAGCGTGAGGCCGCGGACAAGCTCATTGGGCAGTACAATCGGGGCGGCTATTTGAACACCCCGGACAAATACAAACAACTTGACGCGATTGAGATCCAGCTGGGGCAGGGGGCGCAGGGCGCTTCTCCACAGCGTACCCAGGCCAGGTTTATCGATGAAGAGATGCGGGAGGTCTTCGGACTGGAAAAAGGCCAGGATGCAGTGCTTCACACCCGCATCCCCGGGGTGAACAGCGTGGAGGACTTTTGCAGCGTTGTTAGAAAGTTGAAGGAGGACACCGTTGTCCCGGTGGGCGTAAAAATCGCCGCTTCGCACTACCTGGAGCACGAACTGGCCGTCGCGGTCCGCGCCGGCGTGGACTTTATCACGGTCGACGGAGGGGAAGGCGCTACGCATGCCGCTTCCCCGACAGCGGAAGACCATCTTGGTCTCCCTACCATTTACGCTATTGCGCGCGCGAGACGTTACCTTAACGGGGAGGGCCAGAAGGGCCGCATTTCGCTGCTGGCGGGCGGCGGGCTTTTCACACCGGGGCATTTCTTGAAAGCCCTGGCGCTCGGGGCGGATGCGGTTTACATCGGGACCACGGCCGTCATGGCGATCGTTTCTCAACAGATGGTCAAGGTGGCTCCCACGGAACCGCCCACCCAGCTTGTTTTGCACACGGGCCGGTTTCGCGAGAAGTTCGACGCCGACCTGGGTGCGAAGTCGCTGGTTAACTTTCTCAAGGTTTCCATGGATGAAATCACGGCGGTCATGTACGCTATCGGCAAGCCAGCGATCGCTCAACTGGACACCGACGACCTTTGCTGCCTGGACCCGTGGCTGGCCCGGGCGTTGCGCGTGGTTTACGGCGGGGTGGCGCCTTCCGAGCAGGAAAGCTACTACCAGGACCTCAACGCAGCGCGGTGGAACCAGGCAGGCCGGGAAGAGGCCCCGATGGTTCAATAAGGTTCAACATTTATGCTCATGCTGATGGACCTTGACAGTCCGTTCTACGTTCGACGTGCAACGTTCAACGTGCGATGTTAAAGCTAATGTAGCATGAAATCGGGTCGGTTCGAAGTTAAGCTTAGACGGATAGGACTTTAGGGGCAGAATACAGCACACAGAATACAGAATAAAAAGACTTTGAATTCCGAATCCTTATAACTTCTGAATTCTGTCTTCCGTATCCGACCCGTGACTCGTGACCCGTGACTCGTGACTTTAACCCTTCAACCTTTCAACCTTCAACCTTCAACCTTCTGACTTCTGAATTCTGTATTCTTTATTGTAATTTTGACTTAGGACTGTCGACGTTGGACTTCGGACTTCCATTCTATTCGGTGCGAAGGGAGATACCCCGTTCTCGCAGGATCTGCCGGGTATGACGGAGTTCTTCGGGGGTAGGTTCCGGGAACTCCCGAAGCTCGCAATTAAGGCCGAGTTGTTTCCACTTGACCAGGCCCATCCGGTTGTAAGGTAGGATATCGACCTTGATCCGGCCGCGGTCGTTGATTGTGGCCACAAGTTCCGCAAGGTCCCTGAGGTCGCTTTCGGAGTCGTTCACGGTGGGAATAAAGACGTACCTTACCACGATTTCCATCCCGGCAGCCGCCGCTGACCGCAAGTTGGCAAGGATTACGCCGTTTTTCACCCCCGTCAGCCGGGCGTGTTTTTCCAGGTTTACGACCTTTATGCTGAAAAGGAGCAGGTCGGTACAGTCCAGGAGCGATATAAAGTCTCCATGCCTGCAGTAACCGGAAGTATCCAGGGCGCGGTGAACGCCGTTTTTACCGCATTCCTCGAACAGCGACCGGACGAAAAGGTGCTGCAGCAGCGGTTCGCCGCCCGACACGGTCAGACCGCCCCCAGAGCTTTCGAAAAAAACTTTATAGTCGAGGACCTGCCTCAGGATCTCGTCTACGGAGACCTCTGTTCCTTCGCGCAGCCAGGTGTCCGGGTTGTGGCAAAAAACGCAGCGCATGGCACATCCCTGCATGAAGAGCACATACCTGATGCCCCCGTTGTCCACCGTCCCCATGGTCTCCACGGAATGAATATACCCCGTATTCTTCACAGGTGTTTGTTGATTTAGCATCGTGATAGGCTGACCTTCTTTGTATCGCATTCCGTTGCTTGGTGATTGTTGACTCCTTCTCTATATTCTCCATAGGTAACTACCTCCAATACCTGCTGCCGTAACGATTTTACGGTGGTCCTCGGTAGGACGTTAAAGACGTCATCAGTACCAAACAGTTGCCCAGCCCGTGTATTTAAAATAGGACTTTAAAAGAATTCACCATATAGTATAATCTAGTTACCCGTCCGTAAAGTTCCACAACCAGGCAACCGACGGAAGTATAAACAGCCGGATACGGGAACTTTTATGCTAAAATTATTTATCGTTCTTGCAATAGCCGTATTATCAGCACTGGCCTTTGCCGCGCCGGCCTTCGCCTGGACCCACGGGCAATTCACCATAACCACCGACGCCTGCGCCGGTTGCCACGTCGCGCACGCCGCCCCGGCGCCGAAGCTGTTGAAGTCCGGGCCCGTTCAGACCGAGTTCTGCTATCTCTGCCACGGACAGGGCACCACCAGTGCCCCTTACGACGTCCAGTACGGCAAGACCTTCGGCCAGAGTGAGGTTTACCCTTCCACCGCCGGCGGGTTTGAAAAGCTTTGGGTCGGGCCTGAGGCCGGCGACTACCAAGACGTCACCTCCCGGCACACCGTATGGGGATACCTTCCGGACGCTCTCAACGTGGCCGGGGTTTGGGACGGCGAGGGCTCCCGGTATTTCACCATACCGGGGGGCACCGATACCCTGACCGGCAACGGCCTCACCTGCGGTACCTGCCACGACCCCCACGCCGGCGGCAAGACCCCGGACGGCAGCGGCTACATCAGCGGGAACCCCCGGTTGCTGCGCACCGCCATCCTCGGCCAAACCGTTGACGGCGTCAGGTTCAAAGTGGAGGATATCGGCACGTCATCTTACGGCGGGTCGAGTTCGGACATATTCCGGGTTACCGAATACAAAGATGGCGGCACCGCCTGGTGCGGCGCCTGCCATGACAAGTTTAATCCCCCGAGCGACGGGGACGGGCACGCAAGCCAATATCTGGACATGTGGCGTCATCCCATGGACGCGCATGTCCTGCCGCCGCCCGACTTCGACGGCAGCCTCGCCTCCGGGACGCCCCTGGAGCAGCCCGGCACCGTGGGGCACGTGACCTGTCTTACGTGCCACCGGGCGCACGGCGCCACGGTTACCGTAAGCGGCTGGGCGTCCGCTTGGCCGCGGGACAACGGGGCCGTGGGAGACACCACGGCGCTTTTGCGGATGGACAACCGGGGGATGTGCTACAACTGTCACGGGGCGGGAGAGTATAACTGCTGGAAAGACACCAGGCTGGACTGCGCCGGGTGCCACTCCGGCGGCGGGGGCGGCGCCGTCGCCCACGCGGCGGACAACCCCGGGGAATGGTGCATGGACTGTCACTTGGACCAGAGCCATGCGACCCATTTCGATACCACCGGCAAGGGTCCCGGCATTCCCGAGGACGAAAGCGGATGTTCCGTATGCCACACGGCGTCGATTCCGGAGCTCAATGCTAATGCCTGTGACACCTGCCACAGTCCGGGCGGGGCGTTCAACGGCGTACAGATGGCGCAGGCCGCTTGGGCCGAGGGCATTTACGAGTCCGGCGGCGCCGCGTTGAAATCCGGGAAGGAGCAGTGGTGCGCAAGCTGCCACGATGACGATCCGGCATTCAGCAAGCAGCAGTCTGTCGAAATCATCGTAGATAATCCGGCCGGAACGTTTACCGGTAACTGGCCGACTTCTTCATGGGCCCCTGGGTACTACGGCAGCGACTATGCTTACCACAGCGCAGGCGCGGGCAGCGATACCTTCACCTGGACGCCGACGATTTCCACTCCCGGGACCTACACTGTGTATGCCCGGTGGACTCAAGATCCCACCCGCGCTCCCGATGCCGCATACACCATTTATCACGACGGCGGCACTGCGGTGGTTATGGTAGACCAGCGCGCCAACGGCGGGACCTGGTACTTGCTCGGCACATATACTTTCGACGGGACGGGGGACAAGGTAGAGCTTATCGAGAACCCGAACGGTTACGTTATCGCAGACGCCCTCCTGTTCGAGTCGGGCGGCCCCGGAACCTACGCGCCTAATGTTTCCGGTGATAATGCCACCTATGGTTTTTATGTCACCGGACACAACATTGACTGCTTGTCGTGTCACGATGCCTCCAAGCGACATATCGACGGCGAGCACAGGACCTATGACGCCGGAGTGACCGACTATTCAAACAGTTATCGTCTGAAAAATATAAGCGGTCAGCCGGCCATGATAGTCCCGCGGCCGCTGCATCCGGTCGCTAGTAATCCGATTAACTATCCGGAAGATTTCGCCCTTTGTTTCAGTTGCCATAATAAGAATCAAGTCTTGAGCGCCACCGGCGCCCCGGACAAAACAAATTTTTGGAACAACGATGACAGTCCCGCGAATTCCCATAACATCCACCTGGGCATCTATACCAACCACTTCGACTCCGACTGGGACGGAACGACTGACTCTTCAGAGAGCTGTGTCGCTTGTCATAATGTGCACGGATCGCCTTCGCGGGCCATGATCCGGCATGGAGAACTGATCAGCACGCCCGGAACCACGAATAAAGTGCCGGCGCTCAATTTCGCTTACCTGACATCACCGCCGCCCGGGTCCACGGCCACGGCTACCTGGACATTCACTGTCGCCGAAGACGGCGATTATAACGTTTATGCCTGGTGGAAAGCAAGTACCAACCGGGCCACGGACGCCCCTTATACCATCAACTACAGCGGCGGCTCGCAGACCATCGATGTGAATCAGGAAATCAACGGCAGCCAGTGGAACCTTCTGGGAACGTTCTATTTTGATACCGGCACCCCGGGGTCTATAATGCTGGGCAATGACGCTAATGAGTATGTTATAGCTGACGCCGTCAGAATCGAGAAGGTCGGCGGCGGCACGCCCGATATCGTCATGGACGAAGAGCAAGCCACATATGTAAGCGCGTGGACCTATGTGTCGGGAGACGCGGCGGCGTACAACAGCGACTACCGGTGGCATGCCAAGCCGGGCGGAGTCTTTGATCCAAACGCCACGCTGGAGGAAAGTATCGGCGGTATGATGAATTACAGTTCCGGATCACTTGCCGGCAACCATGTATGCCAGGCTTGCCATAACGCGGTTTCTTATTACCGGACACCCAATTTGAGCCCAAAGGTGACGAACGCCAAATCTACTCCCGATACGGTATCCAGTAGCGGTCAGTTGATACTACTTACCGCCTCAGTGCAAGACCCGGACGGCGACTTCAACGGGAATATTATTGTGAACCTCACCAGTATCGGCGGCAGCGCGAATCAGCAAATGTACGACGACGGGACTCACGGGGATGTCCTTGGGGGCGATGGTACTTATAGCTACATGACAACTATCGCCTCAGGCACTATCGATACGCCCAAGGCCCTTACCGTCACGGCGACCGATGGCGCCGCCAATCAGGGTGAGGCGTCGATAAATTTAAACGTTGTAGAGGCCGGCTGTATCTATGTAGACAATGCCGATGCGACATTTATTGGTAGTTGGACCCTGGTGTCCGGAGATTCGGCTTCTTATCGAAGCGATTACCGTTACCGGGCCGCGGGGGATGGTTCCTCCACAGCCACCTGGGTCCCCGAAATCCTAACTTCCGGAAGTTACAGTGTCTACGCCTGGTGGAAAACTCATTCCAACCGGGCCACGGATGCCCCCTATACGGTCTATTACGACGGCGGTTCCCAGACGATCGATGTGAACCAGGAGATTAACGGCAGCCAGTGGAACCTGCTCGGAACGTTTACCTTTGCCGCCGGCACCGCGGGTTCTGTCGTGCTGAGCAATGACGCCAATGAGTATGTCATTGCCGATGCCGTTAAATTCAAGCCGCAGCCGTAGCTGGCGACAAAACGACGCCTGGCGAGCCGCATAGTCAATGATCAGCCTCAAATAGTCTTATAGCCGTGTATTTGAAAATAGGACTCTATTTATAACCAGCCATATAGTATAATTTGTTTACCAACCCTTAATGCACCAGAACCAAGCGACGCACAAGGAGCCGGGCCGGACGATATGAGGAAGCTGTTAGGCGTTCTTGCAATTACCGTGATATCGGCGCTGGCTTATGCCGCGCCGGCCTTTGCCTGGACCCACGGGCAGTTCACCGTTACCACCGACGCCTGCGCCGGTTGCCACATAGCGCACGCCGCCCCGGCGCCGAAGCTTTTAAAGGCCGGGCCCACCCAGACCGAGTTCTGCTATCTCTGCCATGGGGAGGGTACCACAAGCGCCCCGTACGACGTTCAATACGGCAAGACTTTCGGCTGGGGGGCGGCTTACACCTCCACCGCCGGCGGTTTTGAGAAGCTGTGGGTCGGGCCCGGCGCCGGCGACTACCAAACGGTTACCTCCCGGCATACCGTGTGGGGATACCTTCCCGACGGCCTTAACGACGCCGGGGCTTGGGACGGCGAGGGCTCCCGGTATTTCACCATACCGGGGGGCACCGATACCCTGACCGGCAACGGTCTCACCTGCGGTACCTGCCACGATCCGCACGCCGGCGGCAAGACCCCGGACGGCAGCGGCTACATCACCGGAAACCCCCGGCTGCTGCGCACCGCCATCCTCGGCGAAACCGTAGATAACGTTAGGTTCAAGGTGCAGGATATCGGCACGTCTTCTTACGGCGGGTCGAGTTCGGATATCTTCCGGGTGACCGAATACAAAGATGGCGGCACCGCCTGGTGCGGCGCCTGCCATAACAAGTTTAATCCCCCGAGTGACGGGGACGGGCACGCGAGCCAATACCTGGACATGTGGCGTCATCCCATGGACGCGCACGTCCTGCCGCCGCCCGATTTCGACGGCAGCCTCGCGACCGGGACGCCCTTGGAAACTCCCGGGACCTCCCAGCATGTGGCCTGTTTATCGTGCCACCGGGCGCACGGCGCCACGGCCTCAATGACCGGCTGGGCGACAGCCTGGCCGCGGGACAACGGGGCCGTGGGCGATACCTCGGCGCTTTTGCGGATGGACAGCCGCGGCATCTGCTACAACTGCCACGGCGCGGGACAGTATAACTGTTGGAACGACACCCGAATGGACTGCGCCGGGTGCCACTCGGGAGGCGGGGGAGGCGGCGCACATCCCATAGACAATCCCGGGGATTGGTGCATGGACTGCCATTTAGACCAGAGTCATGCGACCCATTTCGATACCACCGGCAAGGGTCCCGACATTCCCGAGGACGAGACCGGATGCTCCGTATGCCACGCGGCGTATATACCGGTCCTGAATGCTAATGCTTGCGACACCTGCCACAGTCCCGGCGGCGCCTTTGACGGCGTGAACGATCCCGATACCGGCGCCCTGGCCAATTGGGCCGCGGGGGTTTACAAGATGGACGGCAGGACCTTGAAGTCAGGGAAGGAGCATTGGTGCGCCGGGTGTCACGACAATGGGACATCTTTCAGCAAGCCCAAGATCGCGGACGTCATCGTGGACAATTTAGACGCCGCCTTTACCCCGTCGGAAGCGGCCTGGGTGCATACAACCAGCCAACCTTATCAGTTTTATGGTGCCGATTGCCAGTACCATTCGGCGGGCGGGGACGGCAGCGCAACAGCGACCTGGGTACCCGACATTGCGATACCGGGTGACTACAGAGTTTACGCCCGGTGGACGTCAAACAGTTATCGCGCCACCAGCGTTCCTTACACGATCAACGATGCCGCCGGCGCTCATACCGTATGGGTGAATCAACAGTTGAATGGAGGAACCTGGTACCTGCTGGGCACTTATAATTTTGCAGCGGGAACTTCCGGTTCCGTGGTATTGGCTGATAACGCCACCGGGGGGACCAATATCATTGCGGATGCGGTTTGGTTTGAGAATATCTATTATAGCGGAACGTACGCTCCCAACGTCATCGGGGATAACAGCAGCTATGGTTATTACATTAACGGCCATAAGCAAAGCTGCACGGTCTGTCACGACCCCGCCATTAGGCATATCGACCATAAATACAGGACCTACGAGGTCACTGAAGGTACTCCGTGCGAGGTGGTTACCAGCTACGAGGACGGCTACCGGCTGGCGGACGTGGCGGGCAAGAGACCGATGGTCGTTCCCAAAGCGTCGGTCGTGAACCCCAACGTCCTGGATCCCGATGAGTTCGCACTGTGCTTTAAGTGTCATGTTTCCGGGCCCGTCCTGTCCACGACGCCCGAGAATACGAATTTCCATCGTGACACTGACCCATATAACCGCAACTTCCACTGGTACCATCTTTCCATGCAGCAACAAATTTGGGATTCCGACTGGGACGCCGTAATAAGTGACACACAAAGCACGTGGGGCGACAGCCTGGACTCCATGGCCGGCTGTACCACCTGCCATAATGTGCACGGCTCGCCGACCCCGACCATGATCCGCCACGGCGAGTTGATCAGTTCCCCGGGCACCACGAACAAGGTCCCGTCTTTTGACTTTGCCTACGCCCGGGAAGTGGGCGTGCGGGACAGCACGATAACGTCCGCGTACCCGGACAGCGTCGGCGGCAATTTGAGATTCAACGGCTATGCGGAAAGACCGAACGGTAACTACGTATGCGGTGATTGCCACGGCGGTTACGTTTACTATTACCGCACGCCGAAGGATATTTCAGCGCCGGTTAATCCCGAGGTTTCAAACACAAAGGCAGAACCCGTCAGCGTGCTGAACAACGGTACAAGCCCCGTGCTGTTCACCGCCCTGGCGACGGATCCCAACGCGGATCTGAACGGCGTCACTATTAACCTACTGTCTCTCGGCGGCAGCGCAACCCAGACGATGTACGACAACGGGACGAACGGGGACGCGTTGGCGGGTGACGGAACATACAGCTACCGTTTCTCGGGAACCGGCGCCGCTATAGGCAACTATAACTTGACTATTACCGCCGAGGACAGCCTGGGACATACAGATACGGGGCAGGTGACCATAGTTGTCCATAATGAGACCGGGGCGGTGATCGTCGACAACCTTGAGGCAACCTTTGCCGGTGCCTGGATTATTTCGACCGGCTTGCCGGCCCAGTTGTGGGGTGCCAATGCCCACTACCTTACCGCCCTGGGGGCCAGAGACGGAAGCCTAACCACAACCTGGGTGTCGGATATACCTTCATCCGGGAATTACGACGTGTATGCCAGGTGGACTTCACATTCTTCCAGAGGTACCAGCGTGCCGTACACGGTCTACTATGACGGCGGTTTTCAGACAGTATCGGTCAATCAGCAGCTGAACGGCGGCACATGGCGCTTATTGGGGACATATGGTTTTACCGCGGGTTCTTCATACTCCGTGGTGCTTTCCAATAACGTCGTCGGAGGCACTAATATATGCGCCGACGCCGTGAAATGGGTGCCACAGCCGTAGCTGATCGGAGAACAATTATTGAAATAAACTTTGCATTAACCGTCGCAGCGGTTTCCGTTACTGCTTTTTGTATCTGCTTCTTCAATTCTGAATTCTACATCTATCTTCTATCTTCTATATTCTGACTATTGACTATTGGCTTCTATCTTATTCACCGCTCGAAAATCGTCCGCGCGACGACTTCTTCCTGCTGCTCGCGTGTGAGCCGCACGAAGTTGACGGCGTAGCCGGAGACGCGTACGGTCAGTTGCGGGTACTTCTCCGGGTGGTCCATGGCGTCCAGGAGGGTTTCGCGGCTGAAGACGTTGACATTCATGTGATGTCCGCCCTTGGCGAAGTACCCGTCGATCAAACCGGCAAGATTTCCGATCGCCTCGTCCAGGGTCTTGCCAAGCGCCTTCGGCGCGATAGAAAAGGTGTATGAGATGCCGTCCAGCGCATGCTCGTAAGGGATCTTGGCCACTGATGCCAGCGAGGCCACCGCGCCGTGGGTGTCTCTGCCGTGCATCGGATTGGCCCCCGGCGCGAACGGCTCGCCGCGGCGACGCCCGTCGGGTGTGGCGCCGGTCATCTTGCCGTAAACGACGTTGCTGGTGATCGTGAGAATGGACAGCGTATGGACGGCGTCGCGGTATGCCGGGCGTTCCTTGAGTTTCTCATCGAAGAGTACCACGCACTCGCGCGCGATCGAGTCCACCCGCTCGTCGTTGTTGCCGAACCACGGGGCTTGCCCCTCGAGCTGGAATTCGGCGGCGATACCCCGGTCGTCGAGTTTCGGGGTCACCTTCGCGTACTTAATGGCCGAGAGCGAGTCCGCCAGTACCGACAGGCCGGCCATGCCGAAGGCCATAAACCGCCTGACGTGCGTGTCGTGAAGCGCCATCTGGAGGCTTTCGTAAGCGTACCTGTCGTGCATGTAGTGGATGACGTTCATGGTATCGACGTACTTGCCCGCAAGCCATGTCAGCGTCTTTTGAAACGCGTCCCAAACCGCCTCGAACGCCAGCGGTTCCTCCCGGACACGGTAGAATTCGGGCGCGACTCCGGCGCCCGAGATCTCGTCCCGGCCCCCGTTCAGCGTCAGCAACAGCGCCTTCGGCAAATTGGAACGGGCGCCGAAAAACTGCATGTCCCGGCCGACCTTCATCGCGGAGACGCAGCAGGCGATGGCGTAGTCGTCGCCGAAAATCGGCCGCATAAGGTCGTCGTTCTCGTACTGGATGGAGCTGGTATCGTACGAAACCCCGGCTGCGAACCGCTTGAAAGGCTCCGGCAACGCCCGCGCCCACAGGACGGAGAGGTTGGGTTCCGGCGCCGGGCCCAGGTTGTAAAGCGTCTGAAGATACCTGAAACTGGTCCTGGTCACGAGCGTCCGGCCGTCCTGCCCCATTCCGCCGAGGGCCTCTGTAATCCATAAAGGGTCTCCCGCAAAAAGCTCGTCGTACGCGCGGGTCCGCAACTGCCTGGCCAGCCTCAACTTTATCACGAAGTCGTCTACCAGTTCCTGCGCCTTTTCCTCGGTCAGTGTTCCGTCGCGTATGTCCCGGCTGATGTATATGTCGAGGAAGGTGCTTGTCCTTCCCAGGGACATGGCGGCGCCGTTCTGCTGCTTTATGGCGCCCAGATAGCCGAAATAAAGCCATTGAAAGGCTTCGCGGGCGTTCGCGGCGGGCTGCGAGATGTCGAAGCCGTACGCGCGGGCCATTTCCTTCAATTCTTCCAGCGCCGCGATCTGGTCGTGAACTTCCTCGCGCAGCCTTATGGTGTCGACGGTTATCGTGGTTAGTTCCGGGCTTCTTAGGTCGCTTCGCTTTTCCTCGATCAGGTGGTCCACGCCGTAAAGCGCCACGCGCCGGTAGTCGCCGATGATGCGGCCCCTGCCGTACGCGTCGGGCAGACCGGTGATGATGCCGCATTTTCTCAGGGCGCGCATCTCGTCGGTATAGACCGAGAATACCCCTTCATTGTGCGTTCTGCGATATTTATGGAATATCTCGCACACCTTCGGCTCAAGGTTCGCCCCGTATTCGTTGCAGGCCATCTCCGCCATACGGATACCGCCCCAGGGGTTTACCGCCCTTTTCAAAGGTTCGTCCGTCTGGAGCCCGACGATGATCTCCAGTTCCTTATCCAGGTATCCCGGGGGATGGGTTGTGATTCCTGCTGCGGTGGCGGCGTCGACTGCCAGCACTCCGCCGCGTCTTAACTCCTCGGCGAGAAGGAATTGACATTTCGCCCAGAGCTTTTCGGTCCTTCCGGTCGGTCCCAAAAGGAAAGACCCGTCGCCCGTGTAAGGCTCATAGTTTTTCTGGATAAAGTCGCGGACGTTGATCTCCTGACGCCAGGTATGGCCTGAAAGACCCGGCAGATAATCGTCCATAAAGTCTTATCCCCTATTCAGTAGACAGTAATCGGTAGTCAGTAGTTGCAAGTCCCGAGTCGCGAGTCAAAATCCAGTAATAAGTAAACAGCAGACAGAAATCGCGAGTGACATAGTTAAGTCCTTAGTCGAAAGTCCTCAGTCCTCAGTCCTAAAACGGGAAGAAACGCAGTCGAAAGTTCTCGGTCCAAAGTTTGACGATAGTCCGTATTTAAATTCTATATTCTACATTCCGTCTACTACCTAAGTTTCCGTTCTTTCCGGTTTCACGGGACTTTTCTTATTATCTCCCGAAGGTGCGGGGCGAATGAGGGCGGAGGGAAAAGTGGCCTTTAAATAAGGAAAAGGTGGGTAAAACCCACCCTACAAATTGCGAGTTATGAGTTGCGAGTTACGGATTACGGTTACGTGTTAAGTCCTCAGTCGAAAGTCCTCAGTCCTTAGTCCGGGAGCGAGTCAGGGATAGCCTTTAAATTCGGGCGCCTGAATTCCGGTTTTATGGTTGTACATTCTATATTCTGACTACCGACTACTGACTACTGACTACCGACTATGACTACTGACTACTGACTAGAACTCCGGCGCCCAGGTCACCAGCGGCAGTTCGAACGGGTGAGCCAGGTCGGGGTGAGTGGGCCGGACGCGCACGGTAAAACCGAGCGCCCCCTGAGTGAGACTTACCGCGCCGCTGTACCGGTAAGTGTTGTCGCCCAGGTTCTCGCCGGCGATTAACGGGAAGCCTTTTGTATCCAGCAGCAGGTAATCCTTCGTCCTGCCGAGGACCAGTTCAACCACCACGTCCTGCGGTGTAACGGCGCCGAGCTTAACGGTGGCGGTGACCGAAACGGTCTGGCCGGCAACCGGCGTGGAAGGCCGGTCCTCGTTAACCTGAAGAATCTGAATCTGAGACCAGTTATCCATGAGGCGGCGTTTAAATTCCTTGAGGCGCCGTGCGGCCGAATAATCGTTTTGCGCGATATAATCGCTTCTCTTCATTAAAGGAACATAGAAGAGGGAGGTATATTCCTTAACCATACGCCCGGTGTTGAAGAAATGAGGGATGGACCGCCAGGCGCTGCGGATGATGTTGACCCAGTCGCGGGGGACGCCGTTGGTACGCCGATAGTAATTGGGTATGACCACGTCCTCGATGATGGCGTACAGGGCGAGGCTGTCGTAGTAGTCCTGGGTTTCTTCGTTAGGGTAGACCTCGCCTCTTCCTATGGCAAAGCCGTTGTCGCCGTTATACGCCTCCGGCCACCACCCGTCCAGGATACTGAGGTTAACCGTACCGTTGATCACCGCTTTCTGCCCGCTGGTGCCGCTGGCTTCCAGCGGGCGGCGCGGGGTATTGAGCCAAACGTCGGCGCCGGACAGAAGGTACCGGGCCGTTTCAATGTCGTAGTCTTCCAAAAAGGCTATTCTTCCCTTGAAAGGCTCCTGCTGGCTCAGGTTATAGATCTGTCTGATGAGGTCTTGTCCCGCCTGGTCCGCAGGATGGGCTTTGCCCGCAAAAATCAACTGCACCGGCTGCTCGGGGTCGGAAACCATTCCGGCAAGCCGCTCCTTATCGCGCAGAAGCAGGGTGGCCCTCTTGTAGGTGGCAAAGCGGCGGGCAAAGACTATGGTCAGTACGTCCGGCGGCAGGTAGGTCTCGATTTCCGCCTGTTCGGCGGGCGAGGCGTAGTACCGCTGTTTCTGGGTTAAAAGCCGCTCGCGCACCTTATCCAGCATCCCCGCCTTGATTTCCTTGCGGATGCTCCATACCTCCGCCACCGGCATCCGCGCGATCTTTTCCCAGGCTTCGGGGCTGGCCTTGGGAGTGCGCCACTCTTCTCCGGCCAGGCGTTGGAAGCTGTCGATCCATTCCGGCGCCAGCCAGGTTTCGATATGCACCCCGTTTGTCACCGTGGTGAGCGGGATCTCGTCCGCGGGGATGTTGGGGTAAAGCGAAAAGAATATCCTGCGGCTCGTATCGCCGTGCAAACGGCTGACGGCGTTGGTGTAAGTGGCGTGCCCGTGGGCCAGCAGGGTCATGTTGAATTCGTGTTTGTTGGGGTCGCAGGCCAGTCCGAAGAAAGAATCCCGGTCTAGGCCGAGCTGGCCGTAATAACGTTCCATGTAACAAGAGAGAACCTCCCGGTTAAACATGTCGTGTCCGGCGGGAACCGGGGTGTGCGTGGTGAAGACCGTCGAAGCGCGCACGACCTCCCGCGCCGTTTCCGGGTCAAGCCCTTTCATAACCAGCTCCCGCACGCGTTCCAGGACGGAAAAGGCCGCGTGTCCCTCGTTTATGTGCCATACCGCGGGTTCAAACCCGAGGGCCCTGAGCGCCCTGACCCCGCCGATTCCGAGTAACATCTCCTGCAAAAGCCGCGTTTGATGGTCCCCGCCGTAAAGGCTGCCGGTGAGCTGCCGGTCTTCCACGCGGTTGCGGGGGGTATCGGAATCGAGAAGGAACAGGCGCACCCTGCCGACGGCGGCCTCCCAGATCCTGAGGGATACGTTCCTGCACGAATGGTGGTTGGAGAGCTCGACCTGGACCTCGATTTCACGCCCGTCGCCGTCGGTCATAGGGGATATGGGCATCTTGTGAAAGTTCAGCAGCGGGTAGCTGGCTTCCTGCCCTCCGTGGGGGTTTATCTGCTGGTTGAAGTAACCGAATTTATAGAGAAGACCGAGCGCCACCAGCGGCAGCCCGAGATCGCTTGCCGCCTTCAAATGGTCGCCGGCCAGAAGCCCGAGGCCTCCGGAGTAGATGGGCAGAGACTCGTGGATCCCAAATTCGGCTGAAAGATAAGCTATTACACGGTTATGATTTTGCTCAAAGGTGCCGCTGAACCAGGTCGGCGCGTTCATGTAGGACGAGAACCGTTTCCGGTATTCGTGGTAAATCTCCAGGTATTCGGGGTTTTGGGCGGCTTCCGTTAATTTTTCCTGCGGGAGGGAGAGAAGGAAGGCGATCGGGTTATGGTGCATCTTTTCCCACAGCTCCGCGTCAAGCCACCGGAAGAGAGCGTCCATCCCCGGTTCCCACGCCCAGAAGAAGTTTTTGGCGATGTCGGGGAGATCGGAGAGTTCAGCAGGCAGCGGTGGTAAAACAGCAAGGGGACGGAAAAAGTGCATTCAATGACCTCCTATTGGTTGTTTAACTAATATATCGTAAGAAATATTACCCGGCGTATAGTTCAATAAAAATCTAGGCGCTGAATTTACCGAAGCGCTCCGCGTTAGCCAGGAGGAAGTTCATCGTATAAAGAAGCGGGAAATGTCCGAGCGTTCCGGCTGCGCATGCGCCTTCACCAAAACCTGCGGCGTCACGTGCGGGGCGCACCCAGCGGGAGTGTAGGAGGAAAGGCACCGGATGCCAGCTATGTCCCTGGAGCACGGCCGGTGTGCTGTGGTCGCCGGCAACCGCCAGCGCGTCGGGTTTAAGCTCCAGAAGGGCGGGCACGTGGCGGTCGAATTCTTCGATCACCTTTATTTTCCCCTCCCAATCCCCGTCTTCACCCCGGGAATCGGTGGCCTTGACGTGAAGGAAGAAGAAGTCATACTGTTTCCAGAAACGGCGCAGGGTTTCAATCTCGTCGCCGACCTTTTCCCCCTGTATGGGGAGGAGGTCCATTCCGACCAGGGAGGCCAGTCCCCGGTACATGGGGTACACGGCGACGGCCCCGGCCCGGAGCTTGAAACGTTCCGGGAAAGCCGTCAGTCGCGGGCGCTGTGAAAAGCCTCGCAGCAACGCGAAGTTAGTGGCGGGCTGATCCCGGAGCAGGGAGGCCAGCTGCCTGAGGAGTTCGGCGGCGATTGCCGCGGTGCGCTCGGCCTCGGGCGCCAGGGCCTTGGGCGCCAGGGGTGAGGCGCCTACCGCCTGGGGGTCGGTATCGGCCACGCGTCCGTCCATGCCTCCGCCGCGCAATATGATCACAAAACGGTGCTCTTTTACGGGCCGGATGAACACCTGCACCCCGTCGATCTCTTTTATCGCTTCCTGCAGCCGCGCGCAGACCTTTACGGTATGCTCCGTGGGCGGCCTTCCGGCCCTGCGGTCGGTCACCGTCATTTTCTCCCGCTCGTGGCGCACGGCGGCGAAGTTGGCGCGTATGGCGACGTCGCGGGGTTCGATGGGAAAATCTATACCCAGTGCTTCGAGTATCCCCCTGCCGATTACGTACCGGAGCGGGTCGTACCCGAACAGCGCCAGGTGACCGGCGCTGGAGCCCGGGGTGATTCCGGGAAGGACCGGGTGGGCCAATCCCAGTTCGGATTTTCGCGCGAGGGAATCGAGGTTCGGCGTCGCGGCAGCTTCCAGTTCCGTTTTATTACCGCGGTCCGGCACCGGCAGCCCCCCGATTCCGTCCAGGACCACCAGCAGCATCTTCGTATCAGCGGTATGGGTTAACTCCTCAACCAGTTTTTCCAAGTCCACGGCCGATTCCTCCATTTACGTTTGGGTTCTGTCCGGCCAGGGCCATTTCCTCTCCATGTTTACTAAATTATGTCGAAATAGCGCGATACGCCTTCACAGAATTTTATCACATTACCTTTAGGGTAAACAATCTCGATAAAAATTAGCCGCAAGCGCCGCCGGGAAGATCGCGTTCCCGCTTCCCCAGGGCATTGGTTCCCAAACGGTGACCACTAAAGAAAACCTGTTGCCCGGCTGCCGGAGGTACCGCTTCCGCCGCCGGACACAGGTTTATTAACCGTTTCGAACCGCTGCAAAACCCGAAGGCAAACCGTTACTTGATGGCAAACTCCGTGTTTACCACGGCGGTGATCTTCTTGTCCAGCGAAGAGGTGTCAAGGATGCCGTAGTCCGAGACCTCGGTGGAATAAACCGGTGTGATCTGGAACACCCCCATCTTCGACGAACGCAGGGGACCCAGCCTGCCGCCTCCCTGGGACGCTATCCGCTCGGCGCGCTCCCGGGCGTTCTTCGTGGCCTCGGCAAGCATGCCGATCTTCAAACTGCTGAGCTTCGTGTAGAAGTACTGCGGGGGCGACGATTGGAACTCAATCCCCCTGTTGATAAGCTCGCTTGACTCTCTGGATACGGAACCGATCTCATCCACACGCTTCGATTTCACCTGGACCGTCTGCATTAAACCGTATCCCGTTATCTGGCTGGTTTGCATGCCTGATTTGTCCGCGGCGTAAAACGTGTTCATGTTGATAGGCATAACCGTGATCTCCTCTTCCGGAACCCCTTTCTCCTTAAGGAAAGCCTTGACGTCTTCCAGGTCTTTCTTCATTGCGGCGTATGCCTCGGCTAAAGTGGCGGAGCGCCTGCTGAAGCTGCCGTCCCAGACGATCAGATCGGACTTGAGAACCTTTTCCGCCGAACCGGTGACCGTGATTGCGGAGTTCGACCTGACTTTAACAAAGGCGCTGGTGAAGATCAAGGTGCAGATGATGCAGCTTATCCCTACAACAAGCGCAAAAACCGTCAGTTGCGCCGCGGGGCAGCCTTTTTTCTCGCCATTCTGACTCATCGGTTTTTTCTCCTCCTGAAACGAATTTTTTGTGAATAGATAGTCGAATGTTAAGGAAAGCAAAGACACATTCGCCATTAAAACCGGTTTTCCTTCGCTTCATCATGCAAAATAACACCGCTGCCGCATCTTTTGTGACGCCCAAATAATAATTTGAACCGATTTGGATACCGGCAGCGTGATAAAATAGAGGTGCCGTCAGCTAACCACCCGTTGCCATCGATTCCATCGCGGAAAATAGGGGGGTGTTTGTCGTAGACGTTTTGCTCGGCGTGGTGATCCTGCTCCTGATTGCGCTAATCGTCCTGGTGTACGCGCAGTACCGTAAACCCCTCCCCGGAAACGGGGGCGAACTGTCCGCCGTGCTTCAGAACCTCAATCAGACGGTTAACGCCAACCAGGTGCAGACCTCGGTCCTTACGGAGAAAATCGCGCATTTGGAGCCGCTGGCCCAGGTGGTGAACGGGGTGCAGCTTGAACTCAGGTCGTTGGCGGAACGTGTTTCGGCGGTGGACCAAAACCAGAACGCCGTGGGACAGAGGCTGCAGGCCGTAGCCGCGACGCTGGCGGAAACGGGAGCCACCGCCGCCAGCCTTATTGAAGCCACGGCGGCGATCCGTTCCGAGGTGGTCCGTGCCAAGGAAAGCCTGACCGAACTGCACACGCACGCCAGGGCGCGGCAGGAACTGGAACAGCGGACGGCGGAATCGATCCGGAGGCTGGAAGCGGTTATTGCGGGCACGCAGTCAAAAGGCATCGCGGGAGAGAACATCCTGGAGGTGGTTTTCGCCAAGCTTCCCGCCGACTGGCAGGTCAGGAATTTCAGGGTGGGGAACAAGTTCGTGGAGTTCGGGCTCAGGCTGCCGAACGGCCTGATCCTTCCCATTGACAGCAAATGGGCGGCGACCGGCCTGGTGGAGCAGTTCGCCGGCTGCGAAGACCCTGCCGAGCAGCAAAAGCTCAAGGCGCAGATCGAATCCGCGGTCCTGAACAAGGCGCGGGAAATAAAGAAATACATAGACCCCGGCCTGACGTTGAATTTCGGCGTCGTGGCGGTGCCGGATGCGGTCTACGAGTTGTGTTACGGGATTCAAACCGCCGTTTTCGAGCTGAAGGTCGTCCTCATCGGTTACAGCATGTTCATCCCCTACCTTCTGCTCGTTTTTCAGGTGGTCCTTAAGGCCTCGCAGAACATCGACCTGGAGAAGGTCAATGCCTCGCTACAGAGCATTGAGGAAAACGTGAACTGGCTGCAGGAAGAGATCGAAGGACGGTTTTCGAGGAGTATAACCATGCTGGAAAACTCCCGCAAAGAGGCGGGCGCGCATCTGAGTAAAATCAGGAGCGCTCTTCTGAACATCCAGGTCAACGCCAGCGTTCCGGAACAACCCGAAAAGCCTGCGATCGAGTCCTGACAGGTTTCAAACGTTAATAGAGTAGTTCGCCACACGCACTTGGCGGCACAACGGAAATCTGAAGATGGACGTGGAACCAGCAAATTAACTATTATCACATAATCACTTTCTTGATTCATGGCTTTCTTGGCGTCTTGGCGGTTGATTTATTTTAACGGAGTGACTCTTATGGAGATCGACGACATCCTGCAAAGGCTCGAATTCCTGTCAAACCCCGCGGCGGTGGAGGGAATGGCCAGGTTCGGGATAACGCCCGCTAAGACCTACGGGGTTTCCATGCCGGACCTCAGGAAGATGGCGAAGGACATCGGCAGGGATCACGGGCTGGCGCGGGAACTATGGGCGCGCAATATCCGCGAAACCAGGATTCTGGCCGGTCTCGTCGACGACCCGCGCCTGGTCGACGAAAGGCAGATGGACGATTGGGCTTCCGAATTCGATTACTGGGAGATTTGCGACCAGAGCTGCCTGAACCTTTTTAAAAAGACCCGGTTCGCCTACCGGAAGGCCGTGGAGTGGAGCGGCAGCGAAAAGGAATTCGTAAAGAGGGCCGGGTTTGTGTTGATGGCCTGTCTTGCAGTCGCCGATAAAAAGGCGGGCGACGGGCCGTTCGAGGAATTCCTGGCGTTGGTGAAAAGGGAGGCCTCCGACGGCAGGAATAACGTCAAAAAGGCGGTGAACTGGGCGCTGCGCCAGATCGGAAAACGCAACCTGAATCTAAACGCGAAAGCGATAGAAGTTGCCGGGGAGATTCAGAAAACGGGCTGCAAAAGCGCGAAAAGGGTCGCTTCCGACGCCCTCCGGGAATTGACGGGCGAGGCGGTCCGGAAAAGGATGCAGGGGAAAAGCAGCACAACGAAGAGAAAGAATGAAGACCCATAAGCGTGTTACTTAGAAGTTGAAAAATAACATAAATGAAACGCAGTGAGGAGCAAGCAGTACGAGGAAGGTGAAGCTCATCGTCGCGCCCTATGAAAAAACGATTATTTTTCGAGGGAGTTTCCCGGGCGGAACGCGCCTGGATGAATGAAAATAAAGACCCTTAAGCTGGTTACTTAGAAGCAGTAACGTAACGAAGACGGAACGCGGCGAGAAGTGATGCAGTGCAAGGAAGACCGGTGGAGGCGGGCCGGAGCGTATATGGAAATACGTGAGGACCCGGTTCTGCTTGGCTGACGCAGCAATGCGTTACTTATCGTTGCGCCCATCTAAAGAAGTACTATTTTAAAGGGGGGAGGTGTGGCGAATGGCCGTCTTCAAATGCAGCAAGTGCGGGGCCACCAAGGAAGGCAGGTGCAAACCCCAGCAGTGCCCTAATTGCGGGGAAAAGGGTACGATGACTAAAGTCTCTTGAGAACATCCGATATACGGCATGCTTCGCGGGATCTGCGTAACGCAAGCTTCCGCCAATCCGCTGGCAGGCTGTTGCAAACAAAGAAAATCAGTATAAAACTAACCTAACGGCTTTCGGCTGCTAAACTCAGAAAAAGTGCCGGAGGCTGCGAAAAACAAGCATGTCGATGAAGACGAAGCTGGCCGGCTCGGAGCGCACACGGGCTTACGCGGGTATCGGACAGCGAGTCAGACGAAGACCAGGCGTAGTTTTGTAGAAGCCTCCTAGATCTCCGTCGAAATTTGATCCCAGACTTTCTTATACACCGCGAGGTCTTCTTCACTGAAGAGGACGAAACGCACTTCCTCAAACGGATGGTTTTTCACGAAATCCCGCACGGTCTCCAGGGCGATCCTGGTGGCGCGTTCCTTCGGAAAACGGTAGGCGCCGGTGCTGATGGCCGGGAAGGCGATGGTTTTGACGCCGTGCCCGGCGGCCAGTTCGAGCGAGTTAAGGTAAGCCCGGCGCAAGAGCGAGTCCTCGTCCGCGTTCCCGCCGGACCATCTCGGGCCCACGGTATGTATCACGTAGCGCCCCTTGAGGTCGCCCCCGGTGGTGATAACCGCGCCGCCCGTCGGGCAGGGGCCTTTTTCGGCCACAATCTTCTTACACTCGTTCAAAATGGCTCGGCCGCCCGCCCGGTGGATCGCGCCGTCGACGCCGCCGCCGCCCATCAGGCTGGAATTGGCGGCGTTAACGATGGCGTCGGTGTCCTGCCGGGTGATATCCCCTCTGGTCATCGTGATTCTGGAACCGGCGAGTAAGGCTTCGAATGCCACAAAAAAACCTCCCTTTGAACCCTTATCAAGGATCTTTCGCTGTCGGCTTATATTTGTAAAGATAGCACAATTAAACGCGTTGAACAACGGCTGCGACGGCGTTGCGCCGTGGGCGATACAGTATTTGGATTGGGAAAATTGTTCAAAGGAAAAAGGATTTTTCCGCTCAATGTGGAATTAATGGAGTTTGTTAGGTATCTTGCGTGAAATCCCCAAAAGCAGGTGGGAGTTTCTGCGAGAGAATCAAGGGGATATTGGTAGTTGAAACAACTCGGCATCAGCGAACTCTCTCTCCATTTCGGCGGGGTTGCCGCGCTTTTCAACGTCAGTCTGGAGGTTCATAAGGGGGAAATTCTGGCGGTTATCGGGCCGAACGGCGCCGGCAAGACCAGCCTTTTGAACTGCATCAGCGGCCTTTATCGTCCCGGAGCGGGGCGCATAACGTTCAAGGACCGCGATATCACCTGTTATCAACCGCACCGCCGGGCGATGCTCGGCATTTCAAGGACCTTTCAAAACATAGAGCTTTTTAAACACCTTACCGTTTTGAACAACATAATGCTCGGGCGCCATATCCACATGCGATCCGGCAT
The DNA here is from genome assembly GCA_040755295.1 of Bacillota bacterium. NCBI lineage: Bacteria > Bacillati > Bacillota > Bacillota bacterium. The sequence continues at coordinate 125,086 of JBFMBK010000004.1, forward strand.
TTTGTCCGGAAGCCTCTACTGGGGACCGGCGCGCCGCGACGAGATAACTCACCGCCGCCGCGTAGAGGAAATCATTGATTTTCTCGAAATCGAAAGCGTCCGGAACAAACCCGTGGGAACACTCGCCTACGGCCTTCAGAAACGTGTGGAACTGGGGCGCGCGCTGGCGCTGGAACCGGAGCTCCTGCTGCTCGACGAACCGATGGCCGGTATGAACACCGAGGAGAAGGAGGACATGGCCCGGTTTATCCTGGACATCTCCGAGGTATGGGGGACGACGATGATCCTCATCGAGCACGACATGGGTGTGGTGATGGATATCTCCGACCGGATCGCGGTGTTTGATTTCGGTCAGAAGATAGCCGAAGGGACACCGGCCGAGGTTCAACAGGACAAGCGCGTCATCGAGGCTTATCTCGGCCATCAGTCAGACCATTAGCAGATGACCCGTGCTTGTCCGGTCGGTAGTCAGTGGTCGGAAGTCACGAGTCGCGGGTCGCGAGTTAAGTCTAAGTCGAAAGTCCCCAGTCCTCAGTCTGGATCAGGAAATGTGCAATAGTGAACGGATTCACGGGTCGCTTGTCACGAAGCCTGTTGTACGTTATCCGTATCGGTCTATTTCTTTTCTACTGTTCCTTAGACCTGAGACTTTCGCTTTTGACTTAGGACTAGATTTTAACCCGTAACTTATGTCCCGTGTCCTATGTCCTGGATTTTCACGACTCCTTTGAGGGGACTCAGGACTTTCGACTGAGGACTCGGGACTTGCTTTGTAAGTCGTAACTTTAAGGGGACGCGTACATCTATGGCGGAAGGGACCCTACCACAGTTGCTTCTACGAAACGCACGCCTCTTCGGCGAGAAGGTGGCGCTCAGGGAAAAGGAGTTTGGTATCTGGCAAACGGTGACATGGGAAGAATATCTGGGCCACGTCCGGAGGTTCTGTCTCGGCCTGGTGAGCCTCGGCTTCAAGACCGGAGACAAGGTGGCGATCATCGGCGACAACCGTCCGGAGTGGATTTACGCCGAGCTGGCGGCGCAGGCGGCGGGCGGCGTTTCCGTAGGAGTTTACCAGGACTCGCTTTCCCGGGAGGTCAGCTACGTAATCGACCACTCCGACAGCGTTTTTATTGTGGTGGAGGACCAGGAGCAGGTTGATAAGCTCCTGGAGATTAAAACGGAACTGCCCAAGGTAAAACGGATTATATACTACGATCCCAAAGGGCTCAAGAATTATCGGGACCCGCTTTTAATGGATTTCACCGAGGTTGAAGCGCTGGGGGAAGAACTTCACCGGAAAAACCCCGCCCTGTTCGAGGAAATGGCGGGACGCGGGCGGACGGAGGACGCGGCGATGATCGCCTACACCTCCGGAACAACCGGTTTCCCCAAGGGAGCCGTAATGACGCACCGGAACATGCTGAGCATGGCGCAAAACCTTTTGGCCCTCGACCCCCTCGATCCGGGGGACGAGTTTTTGTCGTTTTTGCCGCTGGCCTGGATGGGGGAGCAGATGATGGCGGTCTCTACCGCGCTGTGGGTGGGTTTCACCGTTAATTTTCCCGAAGAACCGGAAACGGTGCAACAAAACCTAAGGGAAATAGGCCCGCACGTGATGTTTTCGCCGCCGCGGATCTGGGAGGACGTTGTTTCCCGGGTTCAGGTGAAGATCGAGGATTCTTCCTGGTTGAAAAGAACCTTTTATCGTTATTTTACCGGTATCGGCTGCCGGATGGCGGACTGCCGTTTGGCCAAGCGCAAACCTTCCCCGGTCCAACGCGTCCTTAACGGTCTGGGGGAAGTTTTTATATTCAGCGCGATTAAGGACCACCTCGGTTTTTCCAGACTGCGGCGCGCCTACACCGGCGGTGCGGCGCTGGGGCCGGACGTCTTCAGGTTTTTTCACGCGCTCGGGGTGAACCTGAAACAGATTTACGGGCAGACCGAAATCGCCGGTATCTCGGTCATCCACGGTGACGGCGACGTCAAGTTCCATACGGTGGGAAAGCCCATCCCCGGGACCGAAATCCGCATCACCGAGGAGGGGGAGATACTCTCCCGAAGCCCGTCGGTCTTCGACGGCTACTATAAAAACCCGGAGGCCACGTCGGAAACCCTGGTCGACGGCTGGCTGCATTCCGGGGACGCGGGCTATCTGGAGGAAGACGGCCACCTCGTGGTGATAGACCGTTTGAAAGACGTGATGCGTACCGCCGACGGCAGCATCTTTTCGCCGCAGCATATCAGCAACAAGCTGAAGTTCAGCCCGTACATCAAGGAGACGGTGGTAATCGGCAAGGACCGGCCGCACGTGGTGGCGCTGGTGAACATGCACATGGCCAACGTGGGACGGTGGGCGGAGAACAACCACCTGCCCTATACGACCTACGTCGACCTTTCCCAGAAACCGGAGGTGATTAACCTTATTACCGGGGAAGTTGAAAAGGTAAACAAGGACCTGCCGCAGCAGGTCCGCGTAAAACGGTTCGTTATCCTGCACAAGGAGCTGGACGCCGATGACGAAGAGCTTACGAGAACGCGTAAGGTCCGGCTCGGGTACGTGATTCGGAAGTACGCCGACCTTATTGAGGGGTTATATAAAGGGGTGCCGGAAATCAGGGTGGAGACGATGGTTAAATACCGGGACGGCCGCGAGGGAATGATCCAGACCGCCCTTAAGGTGGTCGAGATGGGATAACTCAGGCCTAATTAATTACACTTACGGAACGCCTGAATAACTACAAGAAAACGGGGGTGGCCTGATGCTCTTACAACTGCTGGTCACCGGCCTTGTCGTCGGCAGCATTTACGCCCTGGTGGCGCTCGGGTTTGTGCTTATTTACAAGGCCAGCGACTGCATAAACTTCGCCCAGGGAGAATTCCTGCTGGTGGGGGCTTACGTATCCCTGTGGCTGATCACCTCTTACCAGGTACCCTTCCTCCTGGCGATAGGGCTGACGCTTTGCGTTTCCCTGCTGCTCGGGATGCTGGTGGAACGCCTGGTGCTGCGGCCTTTCATCGGAGAGCCGGTTATCTCCGTGATTATGGCCACCATCGGCCTTTCAAGCCTGATGCGCGGCATCATTCAGCTTTTTTGGGGCACCGAGACCCGGATTTTCCCCGACATCTTCCCGCAGACGCCGGTCACTTTCGGCGGCGTCGTGGTTTCCCAGGTGTATCTGTGGTCGCTGGGCCTTGCCATCCTGCTCTTGATATTCTTCTCACTGTTCTTTAAATTCACGACCACCGGGATAGTGATGCGGGCGGTGGCGGACGACCAGCAGGCGGCCTTGTCGATGGGCATAAGCGTAAAAAGGACCTTCGCCATCACCTGGGCGATCGCGGCCCTGGTGGCTGCGGTCGGCGGGATCCTGCTCGGCAACATCAACGGGGTCAATTCATCGCTTGCCCACCTCGGGCTCAAGGTCCTCCCCGTTGCCATCCTCGGCGGCCTGGACAGCATTCCCGGCGCCATCCTCGGCGGTTTTATCATAGGGGTGCTGGAAAACCTGGCGGGCGGGTACCTCGATCCCTATTTCGGCGGCGGTGTGAAAGAAGTTATGCCGTTCTTTATCCTGGTAATAATTTTGCTGATCAGACCTTACGGCCTGTTCGGCAAGGAAATCATCGAAAGGGTGTAAAACTTGCGGCCTAAGTTTCCGTTTGTTATGGACTGCGGCATATTCGCCACTTCCTACAGGGAAGACATGGCGGTTCTGTTCACCCCGGCGGCGAAAGCCAAAGTGGCGGTGATCATCGCCTTGTTTCTCGTCTTCCCGCTTCTGGTGAACGACTATTATACGAGTGTGGCCAACCTTGTCGCCATTGCGGTTATCGGGGCGTTGGGGCTGAACATCCTTACCGGGTTCACCGGGCAGATCTCCATCGGCCACGGTGCTTTCATGGGTGTGGGCGCCTACACGGTGGGGGTGTTGACCACCAAACTCGGCCTGTCTTACTGGGCGGCACTGCCCCTGGCCGGTTTCATGGCGGCGATGGTCGGGGCCGTTTTCGGCATACCCTCGCTGCGACTCAAGGGGCTTTACCTGGCGATTGCGACACTGGCCGCGCAGGTGATCATCGAGTACACGATCATGCACTGGACCGGTCTGACCGGAGGGTCGGCCGGGATCGTCATTCAACCGCCCACGCTCGGGTCGGTCTCCCTCACGAACGATACGAGTTTTTATTACTTCGCGTTCTGTCTTACCCTTATCGCGGTGGTGGCCACCGTGAACCTGTTCCGAAGCCGGGTGGGGCGTGCTTTTATGGCGGTGCGGGACCGCGACCTGGCGGCGTCGGTCATGGGTATCAACCTGCTGCAGTACAAGGTTATGGCTTTCGGACTGAGCGCTTTCTACGCCGGGATCGCCGGCGCGCTGCTGGCCGGTTATCAAAGGGTTATCACCCCGGAGAACTTTACGGTTGACGTCTCCATCCAGTACCTCGCGATGATTATCATCGGCGGGCTCGGGAGCGTTATGGGCTCCGTTTACGGCGCGGTGTTTATCATACTTCTGCCGATCGGCATCCGGGCTGCCGCCGGTTTCGTCGGCGCCTTTTTCCCGGACATCCAGAACCTGCTGCTGGCGGCGCAGACCGCTTTTTTCGGTCTGATAGTGATTTTGTTTTTAATTTTCGAGCCGGAGGGGCTGGCGAAGCTCTGGAACGACGTGAAGAACTACTTCCGTCTTTGGCCCTTCTCGTATTAGGCGGCGCGGGGGAGGTGAAAACAAAGCTTTTTCAGGCTTCAGGGTCTCGAGCGTAGTTGTCTGATTGGACAAAGAGAGGAGCGAAAAAATGCGTTTACGGGGTTTATGGGTTGTCCTACTGTGCGTTTGTCTCGCTGTAACATTAGTAGCGGTCGGCTGCGGCAAGAAGGAGACCGCGACCGAGCCCGCCGGAACCGAGGCTCCGAAGGAACCGGTGAAGATCGGCGGTATCTTTGACATCACAGGGCCTACAGGAGACGTCGGCCTGCCGTACTCCGAGGGAGTTAAAGCCTACGTTGCTTACATCAACAGCAAGGGCGGGGTCGACGGCCGGGAGATCAAGCTTATCGATATCGATTACGCCTACGACAAAACCAAGGCCCTTGAGGCTTACAACAGGCTGGTAAAACAGGATAAGGTCGTGGCGATCCTCGGCTGGGGTACCGGGGATACCGAGGCGCTGAAGCAGATTATCGCGACGGACAAGATCCCGTATATCTCCGGATCATACTCCGAAGGGCTTCTCGACATAAACGTCTGTCCTTACAATTTCCTGCTGGCCTCTTCATACTCCGATCAGGCGCGTACCGCGCTTAAATGGGCGAAGGACAACTGGAAAGGCGCCGCGAAACCGAAGGTGGCCTTCATTTACAACGACACACCTTTCGGCACGTCGCCCATCGCCGACGGAAAGAAGTACGCTGCGGATAACGGTTTTGAGGTAGTCAACGACGAGATAGTCGACCTGAAGGCGCTCGACGCCACCACGCAGGTCCTCGACCTCAAAAAGAACAAGGCTGACTTCGCCATCGTTCAGGGAACCTCGAACCTGGCTTCCATCGTGTTGAAAGACGCGAAGAAGAACGGACTGGCGACGAAGTTTATCGGCCTCAACTGGGCGGCGGACGAAAAGGTGATCGCGCTTGCCGGTCCGGCGGCGGAAGGCTACATCGGGGTTATCCCGTTCGCCTTCCCGAACGAGGATGTGCCGGGCATGGCGGCGATTAAGGAATACCTGGCATCCGAGAACGAGAAGATCGAGGATAAGACGCAGAAGTTCGTTCAGGGCTGGAATTCCACGATGGTTATGTGTGAAGGCGTAAAGCTTGCCGGTGACGACGTTACCGGTGAGGCGATCAAGTCGGGCCTTGAGCAGCTTGCGGATTTCGATACCGGAGGGCTGGCCAATCCGGTCACCTTTACCGCGACGAGCCACCGGGGCAGTGAGAAGGTCAGACTTGCCGAAGTTAAAAGCGGCAAGTTCGAGTACATAACCGATTGGATCGGTTACAAATAAAAGGTCCGGCCGCCATAGACCCCTAACCTCAGGCGGGGCCGGATAAAGTACAGTGTTTCGATAAAACGGCTGCGGCCGTCGGGACCGGGAGTTGCAGAAAGCGGTTCCAACCGACGGCCGCAGTCTTAATGTCAAGGGGACGGTTCTTGTGACAACAAAGAACCGGCGTATGTCTGTCAGGAGAACCGTCCCCTTGACATTCTTGACATTGCATCCCAAAGGAGGGGACGCGCTTGCTTGCTTTAAATAACGTGGAGGTTATTTACGACCGCGTTATTCTGGTCTTGAAGGGGATGTCGCTGAACGTGCCCGAGGGCAGTGTGGTGGTGCTTCTGGGTTCGAACGGCGCGGGCAAGACGACCACCCTCAAGGCGATTTCGGGCTTGCTGCAGGCCGAAAACGGCAAGGTGACCGACGGCGACATCGACTTCCTCGGCGAGAAAATAACCAACCTGGACGCGGAGAAGGTTGTGCGGCGCGGTATCTTTCAGGTCATGGAAGGACGCCGGGTCTTCGAGCACCTGACGGTGGAGGAGAACCTTGTCGCCGGAAGCTATACCCGCAAAGACCGGGCCAATGTGAAGAAGGACCTGGAGCTGGTGTACCGGTATTTCCCGCGGTTGTTGGACCTTCGCAACCGAGTGACGGGTTATCTGTCCGGCGGTGAGCAGCAGATGCTGGCCATCGGGCGGGCGCTGATGGCCAGGCCCAAGCTGATGCTGCTTGACGAGCCTTCCCTGGGCCTCGCGCCGCTTCTGGTCGCGGAAATCTTCAAGATCATCCGTGAAATCAACCGGCAGGAGGGGACCACCATTTTAGTCGTCGAGCAGAACGCCAACATCGCGCTCTCTATTGCGGATTACGGGTACATCATGGAAAGCGGGAAGATCGTCCTCGAAGGCGAGGTCGACAAACTCAGGGACAATGAGGACGTACGCGAGTTCTACCTGGGCCTGACGGAGGTAGGAAAGAAAAAGAGTTACCGCGACGTGAAACATTATAAAAGGCGCAAGAGGTGGCTGGGATGAGTTTTGGGGGTTTGGGCGGCTTTATCCGTTACGCTTACGAGAACTCTCCCGCGGTGCGGGACAGGTTCGCGGGAGCGGGACTGAAACCGGACGATATTAAAGAGATTAAAGACCTGCCGCGTCTGCCGGTGATCCGGAAAAGCGAGCTGAGCCGGCGGCAGCAGTCCGCGCCGCCCTTCGGCGGTTTTTTAGCGGTGCCCGTGAAACGCGTGCAGCGTATCTTTGCTTCGCCGGGGCCCATCTACGACCCGCAGGGGGAAGGGGAGGATTACTGGCGCTGGGGCGAGGCGCTGGTCGCGGCGGGATTCAAAGCCGGGGACGTGGTCCAGAACACCTTTTCGTACCACCTCACGCCGGCGGGCTTCATGTTTGACAGCGCCCTTCGCGGCCTGGGCTGCACCGTCGTCCCGGCCGGGGTCGGGAATACGGAACTGCAGGTACAGATTATGCGGGATGTGGGGGTTACGGCCTATATCGGCGTGCCGAGCTTCCTTTACGCTTTAATGAAAAAGGCGGAGGAGCAGGGGATACTCGCGGACCTCCGCGTACGCCGGGCGTGGATTACGGCGGAGCGGCTCACCGAGGAACTGCGCGCGCTGCTGCTCGAGAAGTACGGGGTGAGCGTCTTTCAGGGATACGGGACGGCCGACACCGGCTGCGTCGCGTACGAGTGCTCGCGGATGAAGGGGCTGCACCTGGCGCGGGACGTGGTCGTGGAGGTCGTCGACCCGCAGACTGGGGAACCGGTCCCCGACGGTGAGACGGGGGAGATCGTCATCACCCTCATGGTGGCGACGTACCCGCTGTTGCGCCTTGCCACCGGCGACCTGAGCGCCTTTGCCACTGAGCCGTGCTCCTGCGGCCTTCCGGCCGGAAGGCTGGTGGGGGTTTTGGGAAGGGCGGCCGCGGGCGTAAAGGTGCGCGGTCTGTTCCTTTACCCGCACCAGGTGGCCGAACTGGCCGGGGAGTTTCCGCAGGTGCGGGCGCTGCAGGCGGAAGTAACCCAGCGCGATTTTCGCGACGAGCTGGCGCTCAAAGCGGAACCGGCCGAGGGGGCCGCGGGAACGCCGGAGCTAGCCGCCGCCGTCGCCGCGCGGGCGAAGGAACTCTTGCGTCTGAAGGCGCAGGTCTCTTTTGTGCCCGCGGGAACCGTGGGCGAGGCGCTGCTGGTGGACAAGAGATGACGATATACAGAAGGTAGAAGATAGAATTTAGAATATAGAAGGTTGAAGGTAGAAGGTAGTCGCTCATGCCGCCTACGACGGCGCAAATAAGAATCAGAATCGGTGTGGAAATAACGATTAACTGTTGTCAATATTCATTTTCTTGATACATGACGTTCTTGGCGGTTGAATTATTTTCGAGAAGACAAAGAAGATAGAATCGCCTGTCATAAAAACGCTGCCGGTGGTGTTTAGTTAATGAAGTACGGGCGCACTGCCGCCCTTTGGAGGGATTCACATGCCTGACGGAAACGGGAAACCCCGCGGCAGCGGTTTGGTGTACATGTTGGCGGGCATCATGGTTGTAGGATGTCTGGTGATATGGACGGGGGCGTTCCTCGGAGGCTGCGGCATGAGGTCGTCCGTTGTAACCACGAGGTCGGAGCCGGCGATGGAAAAGATGGAAGTCGGCGGGGCACCGGCGGGTTACGGGAGCGCCGATACGGCGAAGAGCCCTGAAGCCGATGCCGACAGGCTGGTAATCCGGAGAAAGACCCTGCGGCTGGAAGTAAAGGACGTTGGGGCGGCGGTTGCGGCTCTGGAGAATTTGGCCGACCGCAACAAGGGTTTGGTCGTCAGTTCGGCGATCGTCTCTTCCGGCACGCCAGGCATCGGGTCGGAGGAAATCGGGAACGGCCCCGACAGCGCCACCGTTGTGGTCAAGGTCCCGGAGGACAGGTTCGCCGCCGTGGTTAAAGAGATGCGAAAGCTCGGCAGGCTTGAGTCGGAGGAGCAGAGTTCCGAGGAGGTAACCGAGCAGCACATAGACCTGACCGCCCGGCTGAAGAACATGAAGCGCCAGGAGGAACAGTATCTTGAGATTCTGAAGTCCGCCACGAAGGTGGAAGAGATGCTCAAGGTGGAGGAACAGCTGACCCGCATCAGGGGCGACATCGAGTCCCTTCAGGCGAAGGTGGATTACCTTGAAAGAAGCGCGTCGATGGCTACGATAACCGTAGAGCTTTTCAAACCCGGCTCGGTTGCTGCGCCGCTGGTGCGCTGGGGCATAAAGGATTCCTTTATCACCGCCCTGCAGGGCTTTGTATCGGTGGTCAATTTCTTCATAATCGCCGTGGGAACCGCCCTGCCGCTGCTGATAATCGGTTTCATCGCCTGGTTATTCCTGAGAGCGCGGCAAAAACGGCGTGATACAAACGAGCGGACGATGGACGGTTCGTAGGCCGTTTTATTTCCGGCGCTGTTAAGAACCCTATATACAAGCACGGTTTTCTCTTCTCTACGCTCGAATATACCGCCGGAAGGCGGTATCCGGGGCTTTTTTTATTGTATAAGTAATTGTGCTTTTGCCTTGCTCTCCCGACGTCTTGGCGGTCAGGTTGTCGCCGGTCCTCTGAAAAAAACGAAGGGAATTTCGACTTTTTATCGAATATTTCTTATCTGTCGGGTCTCACGCTATGGAAAGACTGATCGCAAACCCGGCTGTTTATGGTCCGGGTTCATAACAGGGTGAGACGCGCCGGTGAAATATAAGGAAAAGTATTTCGGTATCTCTGGGGAGAAGCCGACCGCCGGGTCGTTCCTCAAGGTGCGGGCGCAGGTGAGGGCCCACCTTTCAAACGAGCGCACCTTCCTGGCCTGGATACGGACTTGCCTGGCGCTGGTGGCGTTCGGCGTCCTGCTGGTGAGGTGGATGGCCGTGGAACCCGGGGGAGAAGCCGGTTTGCGAGACAAGGGCGGGGCGCTGCGCCTTGTCGGGGAAAGCCTGATGGGCGGGGCGGCGGTGCTGGCGCTGCTGGCGGCGGTCCGGTTCTTTGCGACGCGGCGGCAGATCATACGCGGCGTTTATCGTCCCTCGGGGGCGCTCGATTTGCTTGCGGTATGCTTTTTGATTGTTGTTATAGGGGTATTGATTTACTACAGCCGCATACTGTGAACCTATCGGAATCAGGGAACAACAGCTTACTAACGTAACGTAATACGGAACGCGGGGAGAAGCAAGTAGAGCGCGAAAGCCTGGCAGGGACGCGCCGGAGCGTATAAGACAATACGTGAGGACCGGCCCTGCCGGGATGACAAAGCTGCACGCGGCTAATCGCCGCGCTGCATAAATGAAAAGGAGAGTTCAGCTCTTGCAGGACAACTTCCATCGCGAGATCAACTACCTCCGGGTTTCGGTTACCGACCGGTGCAACCTGCGGTGCGTGTACTGCATTCCGCGGGAAGGGGTGCCGCTGCTGCCGCACGCGGAGGTGCTCCGTCTTGAGGAAGTGGAAAGGGTGGTCCGCGCCGGGGTCCTGACGGGGGTCAGGAAGGTGCGCTTTACAGGCGGCGAACCGCTGGTGCGGAAGGGCTTCACGTCGCTGGTGGAGATGATCGCGCGGATTCCCGAAATAGACGACCTGGCGGTCACCACCAACGGCATCCTTTTCGGGACGTACGCCAACGAGTTGAAAAACGCCGGCCTGAAGCGCGTCAACCTCAGCCTGGACACCCTCCGGCCGGAACGCTACCGCCGGATCACCGGCGGCGGGGAGCTTGCAAAGGTCCTGGCGGCGATGGAAACGGCGCTGGAATCCGGGTTTCATCCGGTGAAGCTGAATACGGTGGTGGTCAAGGGATTTAACGACGACGAAATAACCGCGCTGGCGCGGCTCTCGATCGACCGGCCGCTGCACGTGCGCTTCATCGAGCTCATGCCGTTCGGTCCGGCGAAGGAATGGGGCAAGGACGCCTCGATCCCCACCGGCGAGGTGAAGAAGCGCCTGGAGTCGGAGTTCGGGACGCTGGAAGCGGGGAAGAAACCGGCCGGCGGCGGCCCGGCCCGGTACTACCGCCTGCCCGGCGCGGCGGGCACCGTGGGGTTCATCAGCGGGATGAGCGGGCACATCTGCGCCAGGTGCAACCGCCTGCGCCTGACGGCCGCGGGAAAGCTGCGCCCGTGTCTTTTCGGCGAGCACGAGGTCGATATCAAGGGACCGCTCCGCGGCGGCGCCGGGATCGAGGAACTCGCCGGGATCATAAGGACCGCGATCCGGAGCAAGTACGAGGAGAAGGCTTCCGGCGGGTGCGCCAACGTGATGGCCCGCATCGGGGGGTAAAGACTCAAGCTGCCTGATTTAGAGATCAGAATATAGAATGTAGAATGTGGAAGATAGAAGATTGAAGATAGAAGATTAAAACCTTCTTTTCTCTGCTAGGACTTCCGACATCTTGATATTCGATATCGGTTGTTTCTGCCCGCGCTTGAAACGAGGGAAAGAACCGATTGCGATGTGGGAGCGTGAGGTTGGAGCGTGTATTTCCTCGTAATGGGATATTAGAAAATGTTAGGGGACGGTTGCTTAGATCACATGCAGAACCGTTTATGTCGGAAGAACCGCCCCCTGTCACGGTACCCTGTCACGCCCGTGAGGGTTTTCGGGTGTTATTTTGGCGGACCGCTGTGATCATTACCAGGGACCTGTTTACCGTCTTTGGTCCAATACCATCTTTTGATGGAAATTGAACCCGCGGCGGAACGAAAGACCAGTCTTGCAGTATCGCCCGGTTCAAGGGTACTGTCGGAATCACCGTCGTCGCCGTCGTTCTCTTCCGGATTTGAAAGATCTATTCTGCCTGTTCCATTCCCGTCGATGTCTTGGAAAGGACCGGCCTTTCCGTCATCGTCGGTGCCCACCGCGACATTCCCGGTGAACTCGATGTGGAGGTCGTTTACCGGTACCTTAGTGTCTACCGGGAACTTGTATGTCCTTTGTGTGCGCCAATTGAAGTCAAAAACCATGGCCATAAGCGTTTGATTTAAGTTGACAAGACTTGCCTCAAGGCCACTGATCTTCCCGTTAATAGAGGCTAATTCAGCATTTCCGACCGGTTCGACTGTCCCAACCGTGAGGGACGCGGTCCGGGTTACAGCATCCCATTCCGCTTCGCCACCAAGGGCTTTTACCACGGCGGCGACAGGGATAAAAGTCCGGCCGTCCTTTATGAAAGGAGCTACGTCGGTTTCTACAGTCTTACCGTTTAGTAATAAGCTGACGGCCGATTCTTGGGTATAAGCAATGACAACGAATCCCAGAACCAACAATAGACAAAGCAATGCAACAACAACATATCTCTTCATAATTACCACCTTCCTGCAATTCTAATAGCGCCCGATCGCTGTCAGCAGCAGCACCTTGGCATAAATTTCAGCGGCCTGTTATCCCTCCTTTCTGAGAATCCTAAAACTTCGGCTTTTCTCTCTTTATCTTGCCGGTTTAACAAATTGTAACATAAACAGGTCGTGAAACCAACTATTGTGCAGAAGTCCACAAAAAGTAAGCGTGCTGGATGAACAGGCTTTTAATCCGCGAACCGGTTAGATGGACCGGCTATACTTCGAAAGCATATAGAAAACAGAATTGATAAAATCGTGCCTTCTTCACTGAGTAATGAGCAAAGCTCCATAGAATGCGCGCACTTGCGGACAAACGGCCGCGGCAGCACTGCCGACTACCGTGTTGCTTGACGCGGGATTTCTTCTGCTATATATTGCTTGTATCACGGAACAGGTTGAAAGGGAGGCAGCAAATGATGAATCAAAGTTTATCCGCAGGGAGTCCAACCCCGGCGCGCGGCAGCGCCGGCAAACTCGGGTATTACGTCGCGGTCCTCACGTCGGCGGTGACGTTCGTGACCTTCTTTATCGCCATACTCACGCCGCCGGTAACCGGCCCGTACGCCGCCGAACCGTCCTTCGGGTACCCGTTCACGGACGTCGTCGCGCGTTTCCCCCGGGATTACATCTGGATGTACCCAGCCATGCTGATGCTTTTGCTCTTCGTGGCGCTGACGGCATGCGTCCATCACCACGCCCCGAAGGAAAAGAAGGTGTTCAGCCAGATCGGGCTGTCCTTCGCCCTGATTTCGGCGGCCATACTCATTACCGACTATTTCCTCCAGGTCTCCGTCATCCAGCCCAGCCTTCTGAACGGGGAAACCGAAGGCGTCGCGCTCCTGACGCAGTATAATCCGCACGGCGTTTTCATCGCCCTTGAGGACATAGGCTATTTGCTGATGAGCGCCGCCCTGTTCTGTATCGCCCCGGTCTTTTCGCGGAACAGGCTGGAAGCCGCGCTCCGCTGGATCTTCATCGCGGGTTTTGTCCTGGCGGTGCTTTCGTTCGCCGCGTACTCCGTTGCATACGGGGTTCAGCGCGAGTACCGGTTCGAGGTGGCGGTCATCGCGATTGACTGGACGGTGCTGATAGTGTCGGGAATACTGCTGGGCGCGTGGTTCAAACGGACCGGCGGCGCGTGAACAGAGGCATACTGCGGAAAAAGGCGTTCTGGATTATCGCGGCATTTGTTTTATTCGTTTGGCTTAACAACAGTTCCGTGTTCGTGGACGGAAGCGGTAAGCGCCCGGCGCTTCTCGCCCACCGGGGCCTCGCCCAGACGTTCGATGTCGAAAAGGTCCAGTGGAACACGAACACGGCCCGGATAATCCACAAACCGGAACACCCCTATCTTGAAAACACCATACCCTCCATGGAAGCGGCATTCCGCTGCGGGGCCGATATCGTCGAGTTCGACGTGCAGTTGACGAAGGACAAGCAGCTGGCGGTGTTTCACGATTACGCCCTCGAGTTCAGGACCGACGGGAAGGGGAAGGTATCGGACTACACGATGGCGGAGCTGAGAAAGCTCGATGTGGGGTACGGCTACACGGCGGACAACGGGAAGACTTATCCCTTTCGGGGAAAGAGCGTGGGGATGATGCCTTCGGTCGACGACGTCTTTGAGGCTTTTCCGGACAAGGAGTTTCTGGTGCATATCAAAGACAGCGGCGCGGAAACGGGCAGGCTGCTGGACGAGCATGTCCGGAAAACTGCGCCCGGCGCGATGGGCAGGATCTCTGTATACGGCGACGGTGAAGCCGTCCGTTATTTAAAGAACAAGTATCCGGAAATGAAGGTTTTGACAAAGCCCATCTTGATGAAGGCGCTTTTGCTCTACGAGCTGGTCGGGTGGACGGGTTACACGCCGAAAGCGGCAAGGAACCTTGAAATTCATCTGCCCCTGCGGTACGCGAGGCTTCTCTGGGGCTGGCCCGGCCGTTTTCTGCAGCGCATGGACCGCGCGAATACACGGGTCGTCCTGGTGAACGGGACGGGCGGTTTTTCAAGCGGATTTGACAGCGCGAATGATTTGAAAAAGCTCCCGCGCAATTACTCCGGGTGCATTTGGACAAACAGGATCGATAAGGTGGCGCCTTTGGTGAAGGGAGAATGAATTAGGGGAACCAATAAGCCTTCTCTGCCGTTTGTCCCGCCTCTGACTTATCACATCTTCCCTCTCAGTTCATCGGTTTGGCGCGGGCGGAAAAGAGTAACCTTTGCGATGCCTAGAAAAACCTGCGGAAGGGATGGGGATAATCGAGGGATAATAAGCGAAAGGCTGACGCCGGAGGTTGAGCTTAATGAAGGTAGCCGATAGAATTACTCTCGGGTTACTGTTGGGTTTTCTAAGCAACATCCCTAAAGCGATCCTAAATGAAGTCTTTGTGCAGGCCGGCATCGAGAAAAAACGTTTCAGCGAAATCGTCAGCGGGATATTTGTAACGCGCAAAGAGGCTGCTTTAAAACCGGGAGCGGTTTTCGGCATGGCAGGGGACTTCGTAGTTGCTTCAATCCTTGGCGTAGCTTACGTCTTCCTGCTGTCGAAGTCGGGCGGCGATAAAAGAATCTTAAAGGGCGCAGCGACCGGCGCCGCCGGCTTCGGGTTGTTCCGCGGCATGATGGCTCATTTGGGCGCCCGTGGGACATATCCGGAAGATATTATAACAAATGCCGGCATGGCGCTAACCAGTACCTTGTGGGGTCTAACCGCCGGAGGCCTCAGTTTTCTTTTGGCGGACGAGGGTCTTTTCAGAGGGCGGAGAAGGGTTGTAGATTTAACCGTTAGACCGCTTTCATCCAAGGTTCCGCCGCAACAAGCGATAGTTCGCAGGCGGGCGCGGATCGCAAAGCCGCAGAGCACAGCCCGCGTATAGAGCCTGACATTACCCTCCCAATGCTTCCTGGTTGAGCCACAAACAGCATTATTCCATCCCGTTTAATTCAGCAGATGTGCATTGTTGCAATCCAGAGCAGCCAGTTGAGTGCTGGGCACTTGCGGACAAACGGCAGCGGCAGTAAGGTAGCAATTTGAAATGAACATTAACCTAATAATTTGGGAAATTGTTACTTGTAGCTTTCTTTTTTTTAAACTATAATTCCACCAGGAAAGTCTTAAGCTTTTAAATAATCTGAGAGAACATAAAATGCCTGTTTTTGAAAAGACAATCAATACTTTTTCCGAGTATATCGCTTACATTGAGGAACTTGGGAGTACACTTTCTAGACCTTTATGGTTCCGTGGTTGTGGTAAAAAATCTTATAAATTACTCCCATCTCTGTTCAGGCATAAATCTACGAGTAATATTGAAAATTTCATGAAGTTAGAAGCATCGTTACTTGATAGGTTTCAACAAAGAAGCATTCCTTTTAGTTCAAGACAAATGAAAGACAATTGGGAATGGCTGTTTTTTATGCAGCATCACGGGATTCCAACCAGGTTGCTTGATTGGACTGAGAGCCCATTAGCTGCTTTATTTTTTGCGGTTACTAACCCAACGCACAACTTAAATGATGAAGGTAATATAACATTTAGGAGTGATGCGGCAGTTTGGGTTTTGGATCCAGAAGCTTGGAACAAAAAATCCGTTGATCTGGAATCATTTACCGGCAAGGTATTAACGACAAACGATTCAAACTTAAGTGCGTATTCACCTATTAGCGAGTGTAGCATGATGAAACAATATCCTCTCGCAATTTACGGTTCGCATAATAGCCAGCGGATTGTTGCTCAAAGAGGGGTTTTTGTAGTGTTTGGAAAAGCAATTGATTCAATGGAAGCAATATATAATAGAGGGTTTCCCGAAAGATGTCTCATTAGAATAATTCTGCCAAGAGCATCTCTTGCAGGTATTATGGCATCAATAAATAGAAACGGAATTACTGATTCAGTTATTTTCCCTGACCTAGATGGCCTTGCAAGGGAAATAAAAAGAGAGTTTAATTTTGAGGTTTAACTATGTTTAAAGTAACTCAGTTTGAACCTAGAGTGCTTCGATGGTGGTGGTCACAGAAATCAAAAATAGATTTCGAACCGCCGTATCAAAGGCGTGGCAGACTTTGGTCCAAGAGTGACAAGGCTTTTTTAATTGACTCTATTATTAACCAATATGATATTCCGAAAGTATATATCGCTGACTTTACTTTCGGAATATCAAGTTTAAACAAAAAAAGACTTCCGTACGCCATTATTGATGGTAAACAAAGGTTAGAAGCTATTTTCGACTTCTTTGAGGGGAAGCTTATATTAGATAATAACTTTCAATTGGAAGAGGATAAAAACCTTTCCCTTGGAGGTTTGGGTTATAAGGATCTTCAAAATATGCATCCTGAAGTTGCAGATATCTTTGATAATTTTCATTTATCCGTTATGAGGGTAATTGCTGATGACGAAGAGAAAATCAACCAACTTTTTGTTAGGCTTAATAGGAGTAAACCTCTTACTGGTGCGGAATTAAGGAATGCAATGTCGGGGCCTGTTCCCGAGTTAGTCCGATATATTACTAAACATGTGTTTTTTAAGTCATATATATCATTTCCTAATACGAGAGGACAAGATCTCAACGCTGCTGCAAAACTCCTTCTTTTTGAGTATAATAAAAAGCCAACAGAGACAAAAAAGAAGCATTTGGACCAATTTTCTGAAAAAGCGAAGGATTCTTCCGAAAAACTTGAATTAGCTAGTAGAAGAGTTATCGATATGCTTGACAGGATGTCAGAGATATTTCTTCCATCTGACCGAATCTTGTCTTCAGCTGGCAATATACCAGTCTATTATTGGCTTATAAGAGAATCTGAGCAAGAAGCTGATCGATACATTAGAGAGTTTTTAATACAATTCGAAAAACAAAGACGGAGAAATAGAGATTTATCTAAGAATAAATTTAAAACTGGACTTGATGAAGAACTGGTTCTTTACGATAAACTTAATCGTAGTACTAATGATATGAAAAGTCATATAGAAAGGTTTAGGATTTTAAAAAAAAGGTTGAGCGAATTTGCTCAAATAATACTATGATAGGGAGTCAACCGGGAGTCGAACAAAACCATGCACTTAACTTTTAAAACTACCTGTCGTTTGTCCCCCTGCGCACTGTGCTCCGTGCCGGCGCGACATCGGCTTGCCGCGGAGCGAACGACGGTCCGCGTGTAGAGCCTGACATTACCCTCCTAATGCTTCTGATTGGGTCCAAAACAGACCCTTCCCATCCTATCAAACTTTTCCCTTAATTACGGCACGATGTGCGCGCCTGTTCGCTTAGTTGCGTTTTCACCGTGTCCGCGTAAGCGGCCCTGCGGCAGAGCGCGCACTTGCGGACAAACGACAGCAGGCGGGGTACAGCTATGTGGCAGATTTTAACTTGTTATATGGGTTATTCTGCTATATATTACTGCTATAAGAGATTAATCGTAAAAAAAGCATTATGTCATAAGGACTGTCCCTATGACAGTCCTTAAACTATCGGGAGGACTAAATCAGTGTCGACTCTTCAGGAATTACTCAACCTTGGCCTTGTAGATATCGGTTCGGACGATTCGCGCTTTGACAAGATGCAGGCCGCTTCCTCCGCGCTTTCAGCGAAGTTCAATGGGGAGCCTAGTTTGCTGATTCCTGCGACGCTCATCTCGATAGACGAAAGCGTTGGCGAGGACGACCCCATGTTCGCGCTTGTCGAGGAGTTGGTGGTCGCCAAGTGGAAGACGCTGAGAAACACCCACGTCAACCGTCCAAGGGAGCTGTTGCGGTCCATCATCATCGACGCACTCGCAGCTGTAGTGAAAGAAAATCACAACTCTGCAGGGGTCGTATGGAATTCGGCAGTTTTACCACTTCGGCATCGGCAGGTACGCCTCGGCAAGGCGGCTTCTTTAATCGAGAAGTTGCTGAAGGGCGCCGGCGAGTTCGCGGAGCAGGAGGCGGTAGTTCGCGCGGGGTTTTTATCCACACTGCCGCAAAAGCGAAACAGGAAGAAGGCGTCTCCTGAAAAGGCTTCACTTAACATCTCCGCTGCCATTGGTGACGATGACGTCTTCGCGGATGTCGCTCGGTCGGCGGGGCCACAGCATCCGCGGAACCAGGACCTCGATAGCCCCAATCCACACTGGCCCAATCAGGCACAGCCATGGGCCCACGAATTTGCGAACCGCATGGCAACTGCCTTGGCGAAGGCGGTCACTTTAGGCAACGCTCGACTTTCGGAGGCTCTTTCCGAGCAGCTGGGTGTATACCTCGGCGGATTTGAGAAGCAGTTGGCTGAGCAGTTCAGGGACGTCGAACAACTGCAGAATGACATGTTGCAGATGCACGAGTCAAGTCGCATGCGGCTGGACGTCCTTTGGTGGTCAGACGCTTTGTACTCGCCTGCGCTGCAGGTCGGCTACCGCGAGCTAGATCTCACTGTTGCTGCTGTCGCAGCCGCAGTCGACCTCTCTGACATTGTGCCAGCGCTCGCTCCAGCAAGCGTTTGCTATGTCCTCGGTGAGACGCTACTTCGGGTTTCTCAACTCAAAGAGGGTGGCAGCGAGAGGTCTGTCCTGGCATACCTGGAGGGCGTTGCTGAGGCGAAGACGGAGTTCGGTGATCGCCTGCCGACGGCACCAACAAATAACGCGCGGCTTCCGCTGGTCAATCTGGTCAGCGAAGCGGCTAGAGGCTCTCGCGTTTCTCCTGATGCGGTTCGCCAGCGCGCGGGCGTCGATCCGTCGCTGGTTCTGTCACCCGCCGAGTTCGCGATGTGGGTTTTTCGCGGGATCCAAGCCAACCGGCTCGTAGAGGCACTCCGATGACATGGAAGTGTGCCAACGAGAATTGCTTCCCGGACACTACATGCGCGCTTGGGCATCTTGATCGTAGGGACTGCGAGCACTGGCAGCAACAGGGTGCCGAGATGGACGAGACAGCTGAGCATCCCGATGTTCCCACGAGCGACCTTCCATGGAATGGCTACGCCCTTGGAACGAGTGACCTCACAATCTTGAGTGGACGAGGACAGCCGGTGGTGGTCGGGCTGATCGGACCACCTGATTCTGGAAAGACATCACTGCTCGCGTTCTTCTACATGTGGCTTCTGAAGTACGGAAAGATCGGCGGCTGGGACTTCGCCGGTTCATGGACATTGGGGGGCTGGGAGTCTGTGGTCCAGTATTGTCGATGGACCGGAGAGCCACCACCGTCTTTTCCTCCGCATACTTCAAGTGCGGGGCGCCATCCAGGAGTGCTTCATGTCACTTTGCGGCAGCGGGAGTCTGGAGCCCTTCGTGACGTACTATTCACGGATGCGCCCGGGGAGTGGTTCACCCGGTGGGCACGCGTTCCCGCTGATCCAACGGCAGCCGGAGCACGCTGGGTAGTTGACCACGCCAACGCGCTTCTACTGCTAATCGACTCCGCTGCGCTCGAAGACGCTGAGAAACTGCCCCAGAGCAGGCGCTCAACCAGGGACCTGTTAGAGAGAGTTGGTGCCGAGAAGGGCACATGCCCTGTCATGGTGCTTTGGACGAAGGACGATGTGGACGTGCCCGGAGCTGTCCGCGACGGGCTTTCTCGCACCTGTGAACACTTCATTCCGGGCGCGAGTTTCTGGCGAACGACCGTGACCAAGCCCGAGACCATTCAGCAGTGCTTTGTCGAGGCAATCCATGCCAGCGAAAAGGCCGAGATTGCGCTCGATGAGATCGAACCGCGCCTCTCCCACGATCCGTTCTTGGCCTTTAGGGGGACACATGTCAGAGTTTAATGTTCTTGTGCTCGGAGGTTCAGGTACCGGAAAGACCCATTATGCAGGGCAACTTCTCGGGAGGCTTCGCTATGATCGTCAAGGAAAGCTGCGCTTGCGCCCAGGTGGCGTCGAGGATCTGAGTAAGTTGGAGGAGGTACTATCGTGCCTCGAAGAAGGTCGTGCGGCGGGTCACACGCCGGCCGAGACGTGGACCGGAATTCGGTATAAACTGGAAACAAGCGATGGGGCGAACGTTCTGCTAAAATGGCCGGAATACGCAGGCGAACGGCTGTTTGCGATCGTGGAGCAACGGTTGCTCCCCGTCGAGTGGCGCGAATCGGTCAGCAAAGCAACGGGTTGGATTCTATTCGTGCGCCCATCGAATCTCCAGGTCTACGAAGATCTTCTTGAGCGACCGACAGGTGTCGCACCGGAGCACACGCAATCTGACGAGCGCACTGTTGAGGGCAAAGGCTGGGATGACCGAGCACGATATGTAGAGCTCCTGCAAATGCTTGTCTTCGCTGCGGGGCGCTCAACGTTTCACAGGATACCGACACCTCGACTTGCGGTCGCGCTGTCGTGTTGGGACGAACTCGATAGACCCGGGACGCCCGAGGAAACACTTGCGGCTCGTCTCCCGTTGGTCGACGCCTTTATCCGCAGTACTTGGCAGGATGGTGCGTGGAGTGTTTGGGGGCTGTCTTCTTTGGGCCGCGCTCTTAGCCAAGTCGAACCGGACGTCGAGTTTGCGCAGATGGGCCCGGAGTACTTCGGCTATATCGTTCCGCCCGGCAGCACTGAGCACGTTACGGACCTCACAGCGCCTGTTGCATGGCTGCTCGGATTGTGAAGGAGCCTGACGATGTTCGAGAGTGCTGTTTTCGGCAACCGGGCAGGAAGCCACCATCTCATAGAGTCGTCTCTTCCGGCATCCGCTCCGGTCTTGGATGCTCTGCGCTTTCTCGTCGACAGACCTGCAGGTCACGTCGGACCAGAGGTCAGATGGTTTCCATACTGGGGTTGCCAGCGGATCGATCAATGGTGGGTACTTTGGAGGGGCGAGGAGGACGTTAACGCACCGAGAAAGAATATGGTTGTGGCACGGGTCGCACTGGTCCCAGTCGACGCCTGCGCGAGCGTAGGCGATCTCGATATACTGCTCTTCGCGGTTGGAAGCAGCGCTGCGGATCTAAGTAATCCGGATCTATCCCTTGCTGGGGCCATTGTTGACTGCCTATCCAGGGGAGAAGGGCCCGCAGTCGTGCCTGACTTGGCGTTAGCGCCGAATCTGCTTCGAGCACTCTGGCTACACTTGTGGGCGAGTGCTCGCGCTTCCCTATCGCTTCGTACCCTCTTCGGCGCTGAAGGCCTAGATTCTGTATCCGCGTCGAGCATTGTCGTCGTTCCGGCGGAACTGAAACCAAGATGGCATGGACGCAAGCTGATGGAGCAGAGCAGCGGAAACCCCGGAGCAGCCGCTCAATGGTTTACAGGCAATGCATCGCCGCGCCTTACTCGGGTCATCGACGAAAACATCGACCGCCTCCCGGGAGACTATGCCGTCCTCGAACGCGTAGCGCGAGTTGTTGAACGTCTTGATCGGCTCGAGGCAGGTACCGGCACACCTAGCGATGCACTCGTTGTTATACGGACACAGGAAGCATTTACTGGTGGGCTTGTGTTGTCATCGGATGACATCAACCTCGTGGGGAGCGCGTTTACGCGGCTCAATGAAATGTCAGTGGGGGAGATCCGAGCCGCCTCGTTGGCCAGGTTGGACCTGTTCAGCGATTTGGCAGACATCGAGAATGCACTTTCTCAATGGATCGAAGTCCATCTTCCGGCACAGTCTGTCGCGGACGCCCTTTGGATTCTTGAACAAGCTATAGGAGAAAGCCACGCGCCGTGGTGGCGGCGCGCTGTAGGTGCCGGTGTTCGTGCTGCTTGTCGGCGGAAGAGCCGTGAGTGGGCGGAAGCCATTTGGAACTGGTGGCAAGCACGGCCAGATAGCGTCGCGCTGCTGGCCAACTATATCGAGAACTCAAGCGCGTCCGAGAGATGGCTTGCCGCATGCGCGCCTTCCAATGCCGGGGATGCACTGCTCGACGCGATTACGGTCATGTGTCAAGAACGTGAGTGGCAAATCCTGCTTACTAGCGCGCTTGGATCGACTCGACCTCTGATAGACTGCGTGAAAAGACTTCGCTCCACTCTTTCACACCCTGAAGCCGGCGTCGATGTGCTCTTAGCTGAGCGGGACGCATTAGAGGTCATCGATGCTGCAGCCGCCACTTGGTGGTTACCGATCGTAGACCGAGCGGTGAAGTACACCGTCGCCAGGCCCGCGTTGCTAGCTCGCACCCTATTAGGGGATCCCGTCCCGCTGGTGTCGCGGCATTTGTCACAGGGGGGCGCGTTTCCGGTGGAGCTCGTCCGTGACGACTTTCTTGGTCGCGTATTCGAGGGCGCTACCAAAGCGAGAACGAACGAAGACTGCCTTAATATCATGAGGCACCTCGACCGACGTGCTGGCCGCATTCTTCTCGATCATCCAAAGGCCGACGACCTCTTCCGGGTTAATGCAGAAGTTGCGCACGGAGGCGTGGAGGAATGGTGGCGCCGGTTCCTTGCCAGCGACACTACTGGAAGACCTCCGCCCTCTCTGGCTGCCGAAGCTTTGCAATTCGCACGAGCTCAGACACGGAACCAGCCCGTCACGTTGGTGATCGGCCTGCTTCGCCTGTTCTCGGAGATTACAGAGGGCGACTTCGAGGGGTGGATGAAGCATACCGGGTTCCTGTGGGAGTCCGGCGACCACGAGCGCATGGCCGAGATTCTGCTCTCGCGCCGATGGAGCTCGGCAACACGAACGTTCAGATGGTCGTGGAAGCACGAACTCAAGCTCGTTGCATGGCACGCCCGAGGGCTTCTGTCATGGTTCGATCAATTCTGGAGCGCGCCGGAGGGCGCCAACCAGCTCGCGAGAAAGGACTCAACTCATATGCGTAACAAACAAGTGAAGGTGCTGTTCTTGGCGGCAAACCCGAGCAGTTCATCACGGCTTGCGCTTGACGAAGAGGCACGCGCCATCGAGGAGAAGGTGCGCGACGCGAAACACCGGGACCTCATCGCTGTTCGGACTCGTTGGGCCGTCCAACCGGAGGACCTCCAGCAAGCGCTACTGGAGGATGAGCCAACGGTTGTCCATTTCTCTGGGCACGGGGGTGGAGCAGTTGGCATCGTGCTTCACGCCACTGACCTGTCCGAGGAGAGGCTTGTTACTGCCGATGTGTTAGCCGACCTCTTTCGTGTGCTGAAAGACGGTATTCGAGTCGTTGTCCTCAACGCGTGCTGCTCGGACGTGCAAGCGCAGGCTATCGTCAAAGAAATTGATTTTGTTATAGGAATGTCTGACTCGATCGGAGACGAGGCAGCGAGAGTGTTTGCGGCTGCGTTCTACCGCGGGCTTGCCTTCGGTCGTTCCGTCCGCACGGCCTTCGAGCTCGGGATCAATGAGCTCAAGCTCGTGGGACTCGGCGAGGACGATGCCATTCCGCGGCTGCTGGTCCGGAGTGGGGTTGATCCGGAAGCGAGACTGGTTAACTGTCACGGGGACGCAGACTGAACTGTCACAGTGTCAAGGGCACAGTGTCAAGGGGACGGTTCTTTTGACAACGAAGAAAAAGGTTTTCGTATAGGACGTGCAGTGGACGGTTCTTTGGCACGTTCTGGGGGTAAAAAGTTTTTCATAATGATCAGGACTTTTATAGATTTGATGTAAAGTCTAAAGCCCAAAGGGGTAGGCCGAGGAAGTGTTTGAATGAGTAATAAAAGGTGAATATGCTGGTAAAAAAACTATAATATTATTAAGCAATTGCTATGCAAAAAATAAAGAAAAATAGGGGGGTTACTCATGAGGAGAACGTACCGGTTTAAAGTCCTATTTGCCGTCCTCCTTACTTTAGTTCTCCTTGCTTCAGCGCTTCTTGTACCTTCGTCTGCCGCCGCCAAGTCGTCAACGACTATCCAACTGTGGATTGGCAACGCATCCATGTCGGTTAATGGGGTTCAGCAACCGGTTGACGAACAAGGGACCAAACCCGTTATTTCCGCAGGCAGGACGCTTTTGCCTATTCGCGCTGTCATTGAAGCTTTCGGTGGATCCGTTGCCTGGGAGCCCTCTACGAGTAAAATCACAGTAAAGTTGGAAAAGAACTCGCTCGACCTGTGGATTGGCAAACCACAGGCATCGCTGAACGGAACCGCCCTTGCGATCGATTCGGCTAACCCTACAGTTGTACCCGTAATTATGAACGGGCGGACGATGCTTCCCCTCCGTTTTGTTGCGGAATCGTTGGGTATTGACTTGCAGTACGATAGTGCCACAAAAAAAATTACCCTTCAGAAGGGTTCATGGAATATCTCCATATTGGACAGCGCGGGGAATGTCGGTTCGAATTCATCTATCGCAGTGGACGCGAATGATAAAGTTCATATAAGCTATATCGATACGACGAACGGAAATCTCATATATTTGACAAATGCATCGGGAAGCTGGGTCAGGTGGGATGCCGGCAGCGCGGGTGACCATGCCACCGGCATCGCCGTAGATGCCAACGGTAAGTGTCACATCGTTTATAGCGGCGCAAACGGAGAGTTAAAATATACCACGAATGCAACCTGTGATAACGGTTCGGTTACAACATTAGAGACCGGAGTCTGGGCGGGATTGCTTGGGAATCAGGACATCGCCGTTGATTCAAACGGCAAGGTCCATATAGTATACTATAACGTAAATGCTATGAATTTTATATATGTCACGAATGCTTCCGGGATATGGTCGACTTCTAAAATCGTAGATAAAGCTATTGCTAATTCACTGCCGGCATATTCGGCTTCAATTGGAGTGGATTCCAATAATAAGGTCCATATCTGCTATTACGACGATGCCGCGCCTGACAGTATAAAATACGCTACCAATGTATCCGGGTCATGGGTCTCTACAACAATAGACACGATAGAATTTGCTGCCGGTTGGAGCACATCTCTGGCCGTCGATTCAAACGACAAGATCCATATTTTATATTATGAACATGAAGATGATGCACTTAAATATGCAACCAATGCCTCGGGCGCATGGCAGACGGAAATTGTGGATAATAGTTCCGGCAACGTCTCCAGTGCTTCCATCGCTATTGACAAGGCAAACGGCAACCAGGTCCATGTGGTTTACGGCTCCGCTTCCGGTTTTATGTACGCAACAAAGCCGGCCGATAAGTGGGAGAGATCTAAAATAGATGAATCCTGGACCGGCAGCGGCAACTCCATTGCCATAGGCCCAAACTCAATTCATGTCAGTTACAAGGACGGATTTAAAGATGACCTTAAATATGCATGGAAACCGTTACTCTAAGGAAAGATAATTTCTTCCCTCAAACTCAGCTTTGACGCCCAACCGGCAAACTTTCCTGTAATATCAAGGGTTTCCGGGCACGGAAAAGTGACGGAGAAAGAAAGAGAACAGGCTGCTTCTCCCTAAGTCCTTACAGCATAGTACAAAGGCAGCGCTAAATGGATCCGCCGGCGGACAACCGCTGTTGCGGCCGTCAAAGCCTAACTTATTAAATCAGCAAGTTTAACAGGGTCATACTTTAATTACTCGGAAGACAAAAGTCGATGGCAAGAAGGAACGAATCGTTTCTGGAAGTCCTGGCTTTTTCCTCTGGTGGGTCATGTGTTATGAAGACAGTTCTCGCGGCAACAAAGAGTGGAGCTTTCTTGAGGTGGAATTGGGGACAAAACGAAAGGAAAAAGGAGAAGGAGAGTATGGATAATATCTGGTTGGCTGTGTTTGGCAAGATAAAAATGTAGCAAACGGAACTTAATTTTTGGAGCACCCCTGCCCCCATATCTAGGAATTTATGGGAGAGTTCTTAAGTCGGTAACTGGGACCGGTAAACACAAGCAAATGACTGTGGTGGATCAGCCGATCTATAATTGCCGCAGTCATTTTCTCATCGTAAAAGATGCCGTTCCACCGGCTGAATTCCAGGTTTGTGGTGACAATAACGCTGCGTTTTTCATAGTATTCGGAGATTACCTGGAAGAGTGCGACTACCCGGAAAAACAAACGATTTACCGTGCGTCGCAAAACAATAGCCAAACGTCTACGGGGGAAGATCAAGGCAGTGAGGGAAGAGCTCATGCGTCGAAGGCATGAGCCTGTCCCTGTACAAGGAAAGTGGATACGCTCGGTCGTACAGGGGCACCTCAACTACTTCGCCGTGCCCGGTAACAAACAGTCAATCGATGCATTCCGAACCGAGGTGATCAAGGGATGGCTTCACGCACTAAGACGCAGAAGCCAGAAGTCCCTTAACCTCACATGGGAAAGAATTAAGCGGCTGGTTATGACATGGGTTCCCACAGCGAAAATACTGCATCCATACCCATATCAGAGACTTCGCGTCATACACCCAAGGTAGGAGCCGTATGAGGTAATGCCTCAAGTACGGATCTGTGCGGGGGGTGCCCGGTAACGGGCGTTCCTACCGTGATACTTTTTTCTAAGGGGAAATAGCGGGATAAGGTATTTCTTTTAGGAGATTTAAGATGCCGCGGATTGCGAGAGGTTTGGGGCAACGGAAGGCAGGAAGTCTTTCATAAAGATCAGGATTATAAGGCTTTTATAGATTTGATGAAAGAAGCCAAAGAAAGATACCCTGTTAAACTGTTCGCGTACTGTCTAATGCCCAATCATTTTCATATGGTTTTAGCGCCCGCACTTGCCGGTGATCTGAATGTCAAGGGGAGGGTTATCGTGACAACAAAAGACAGACTTGGAATTTTTATGGTATGCCAGAAGAACCGAGCCCATCACACAAGGCTTATCTTCTTGAAACGCTACTCGTTTTCCTGCCGGCCCTACGACACTCGTTTCCGGCTAATCGTCAGATCTTTAGTTAAAATAAACCGGCCGCTAAAATTCAAAATATTATGATATGATAAATTCGAGAGACTGACTGAAACTTTCTAATAATATAAGTGTAGTTTTAAAATTAAGATTAAACAGAGGTGATGGGAGACTTGGAAAAAAGAATTGATGACATTTGGCAAGACTTTAACCTAACACTTAATAATTGTATTAAAAAAAGAGTTAAAAACGGATATGATGTAGAAGATATTTTGCAAGATATACGATTCAAAACAACATAGATAGTTTGAAAGATGAAAAGAAAGTCTCTGCCTGGGTCTATAGAATAACAAGAAATGCTATTGTTGATTATTACAGAAGGAAAGAGAAGACCCCCGAATTAACTCAAATTCCTGAGCCTACAGTAAATGTTTCTTTAGATGAATTAAGTGTTAATGCTGAAATCTCTAATTGTTTGCCGGAGATGATTGGTCACTTGCCAGAAAAATATAAACAGGCAATAATTTTTGCGGAGTTTCATAATCTTACTCAAAAGGAACTAGGTGAAAAAGTAGGACTTTCATTATCCGGCGCAAAGTCTAGGGTTCAGAGAGCCAGAGAAAAGCTTAAAGAGATGCTCTTAGGCTGCTGCGATCTTGAATTTGACCGTTTAGGGAATATTATCGACTACAAGCATAAAAGCAACGCTTGTAAATTTTGTTAATTTAAAAAACGTAAAACTTTGCGTCTCTTTTGTGTTATCCTCCGTCTTTATAAATGAAAGTCTATGAGACTAAACTATACGAGGAGTGATTTATAATGGTCGAGAATGCAAACGGTTGTTCCTGTGATTCCGGCTGCTGCAATGTTAATCAGGATAGTCAAGCCCAAAAAAGGCAGGTTATTATTGACTTTTTATACCTGGATTTAAGCGTGTGTGCTCCCTGCCAGGGAACAGACTCAAGCCTTGCTGAAGCCGTATTAGAAGTATCGAAGATACTTCAAGCCACAGGCGTTGATGTAGTGGTAAACAAAATCAATATGCAAAGCGAGGAACAAGCCAGGGCTTGGAAATTTGTAAGCTCTCCTACTATTCGTATAAACGGGAATGATATTCAATTGGATGTAAAGGAAAGCCTTTGTGAGTCTTGCGGGGATCTCTGTGGTGATGATGTTGAATGCCGTGTCTGGGTTTATCAGGGAAAGGAATACACCGTTCCGCCCAAAGCTATGATAATTGAAGCAATCCTGAAAGAAGTGTACGGAGGGGTAAGCCACCCTGCAAATTCTACTGAGAAGGAATATGTCATGCCTGACAACTTGAAACGATTTTATGCTGCAATGAAAAATAAGCAATCAGATAAAATGGAAAGTAAAACACTACAGACTAAAAACAATTGTTGCTGCGGATCTACCGGTTCAAAAAACAGCTGCTGTTAGGAAATTTATTTAAAAATTTATTTAAGGAGGAGTCGAGTAATCGGCTTCTTTTTTTTATGCAAGGGGACTGTTCCTTGTGCGGCCGAGCGAAGTCGTAGGAGTTAACAGGTGTAAACCCTGTCTGGTAAGGTTCAGCCAACCGCCAGTAGCGAGTCTTGGAGGTACAGGGGCAACCCTGGGAAGAGAAAAGGGGACAGGCTGTTTTTTTCTAAGGGGAAATAGCGGGATAAGGTTTTTCTTTTAGGAGATTTAAGATGCCGCGGATTGCGAGAGGTTTGGGGCAATGGAAGGCAGGAAGTCTTTCATAAAGATCAGGATTACAAGGCTTTTATAGATTTGATGAAAGAAGCCAAAGAAAGATACCCGGTTAAACTATTCGCATACTGTCTAATGCCCAATCATTTTCATATGGTTTTAGCGCCCGCACTTGCCGGTGATCTGAGCAAGTGGATGCAATGGTTAATGACCAGTCACGTACGTCGTTATCACAACCACTATGGAACCACCGGGCATATATGGCAGGGGCGGTATAAAAGCTTTATTATCCAGGAAGACGATCATCTATTGACAGTTCTAAGATATGTGGAGGGCAATCCGGTTCGGGCGTCGTTAGCAAATTCAGCAAAAGACTGGCCATGGTCATCCCATAAAGGGAGAATAAATGTAAATAAAAATCTATTGCTGGATGAAGTACCTTTCCGATTACCTGAAAACTGGGAAGAATACGTTGATGGATTTCTTAATGAGAGAGAGCTTAAAAAGCTTCGCAACAGCGTATCCGGCAATCGCCTTTTGGAATGCCTGCATGGCAGGCGAAAGTGGCGAAAGAAGTTGGTTTAGAGTCTACCCTCAGACCAAGGGGTAGGCCGAGGAAGTGTTTGAATGAGTAATAAAAGTAGCCTGTCTCCTTATTTATCACCTATGTTGCCCTAAAGGCCGCGCGGCATGAGCTTGTTTCAGCGTAAACAACTTTAACAGTAAAAGAAGGCCGGCCGCCTGGGAAGCGACCGGCTTTTTTCATTGCTTGTTTTTTCGGCGCGGCGAACGTAATGTTCCGGTCGTCAGGGCTGGATGGTGAAAACGGCGTCGCTGGCGTCGTTGCCGATAATGGCTGCGGCGGAGTCCTTAAGCACCACTTTTGCTTTGCACTGCGTTTTTGCAGCCGTCACCGCCGGGACCGTCCAGTCAAAACTACCGGGATTGCCTGTCAAAGTCCTTATATCCGTGAAAGTTGTCCCGTTGTCTTTAGATAATTTTAAGGTTACGCTTGCCACCGGTCTGATTGTGCCGGCCAAAAATAGAGACACTTCAAGATCTCAAGGGGCGGCAGAATAGCTTTGTTCCGATTTTCACTGCGGTACTTGCCACGGCATGTTACGGGACGATTGTTCGGCGCATTCGCATGTTCGGATGCAGCGTAAGTTGCGGCGCAATCCGGCCGTATCCTCGCTGAACCGGGGCAGGATTTCATTGAAATACCGGCAAGTGAAGTAAAAAAAACAGTAAACCCGCGAAGGCTTCGCGGGTTTCAGCATTCAGGGAGAGGCGGGTTGAAGGTTAACGCGCCAATTTGGCTTATAACTCAACTCGTTTTGTGGCAGGAACCGCAGCCGATGGGTGCGGCATTATAGTGCTCGTATTTTGTTACACTACCGGGGTGACACATATATATATACCGTCCGGGCTGGACATTTCGGGGGGCAAGGCGTGTAACAGGTTTGAAACTCCTTTAGGGTAGTCTAGGTCCTGAATGGACTTGCCTGCTTTATTAGAAAAAAGTTATTATTATTCAGGACCTGGCCCCTGTTTTCCGACTTATGGTTTGAAACACCTGAGAAAACCGTTTTCGGAACATAACATTGAGCCATCAAACGTATTTCGGGAAGTCGCGTTCGTTCGAAGGCCGGCGGACGGCTGCAGTTCAAGGGAGGCGAAACGATGGGATGGATGAACACATTCGCAAGAATTCTTGCGCTGCTGGGGACGGCCGCCGTTTGGTTGCCCGTTGCCGCTATGCTGGCAACTTCGGTGCCGGGTTCTCTTCGGACAGGAACTTTCAGAATCGACTACCTCATGCCGGCGGAGCTGTTTCCGCTTGCCCTCGTGGGCGGTGTCCTGCTCATCTTAGCGGCAGTTATTGCCCGTAGCCACAAGCGCCTCATCGGGTGGGGGTTCGGACTTGCTGTGGGGGCGCTTGTCGCCGGCCAGGCGCTCGCGGTTGCGACGGGACTGGCGTCGGGAGAGACAGAGCCTGTTGGGTTCCCCTGGGCTCTCGTCGTGGGCTCTCTCGCGCTGTATACGGTTGGCCTTGTCGTGCTCGGCTGCGCCGGAGTCATGTTGACGCGCTTCGTATGTCGGCGGCAGGAGGACGGGGGCGACTAAGTTGTGCCCGCGTAGAGCCGAATCGCTCTGAATGTGACCAGCACAGGGATTAAGATTAGAAAGGTTATCCGGGGTGAGGTGATTGGGATGGCTGAGAACGAAGCAGGTGAAGAAAGCGCGGACAGCAATGGACGTGGGTTCCTGTCGAGGCCGTCGACGCGGCTCGGATGGTGGTCCGTCGGGCTGACGGCCGCGTTCGTGCTCCTCTCCGCCGTCAATGCCGCGGTATTCATGCACTTGTCGGAGGATGTACCGTGGCGGCGGACGGTACTGCCTTTCTACGGCATCGCGATGATGTCGTGCGGGTTGGCCGCCGGGATAGCCGCCCTGATCGCCGTGATGCGGCGGCACGAACGCTCGTGGCTCGTATGGCTGCCCATATTGGCCGGGTTGTTTGTCGTTACGTTCGTTTTCGGCGAGTTCCTGGCTCCGCACTAAGAAGGAGTACGGATAATGATGCCTCGAATTCCCTGGTGGAAAGGCTTGCGTGGCGAATGGCTGGTTGTTGCCCAGGTTCCCCTGTTTGCACTTGCGGTCTTTGGGCCGCGTACGTGGTTGGGGTGGCCGAGCTGGACCTTTCCGTATACACTGCTCGGCTCTATTGCGGGGGGCGTCCTGATACCGGCGGGCGTCCTTTTAGTCATAACCGGCATACTTAGCCTGGGTGCAAATATTACTCCTCTGCCTTATCCTAGAGACCGGGCGACACTGGTAGAAACGGGGCCATATCGGCTTGTGCGCCACCCGATGTACAGCGGCGGGGTTCTTATGGCTTTCGGCTGGGCTTTCTGGGTCCACGGCTGGCTGACTATCGGTTATGCGGCAATTCTGTTCGTGTTCTTTGATGCCAAGTCGCGTATTGAAGAACGGTGGTTGAAAGAAAGATTCTCTGAATATGCCGCCTATCAAAAGCGTGTACGTAAACTGGTCCCGTTTATCTACTAACGCTGCAGACTATATTAAAAACGCCCCATGCGGCAATCCGCACAACGAAGAATAAAAATCGGCGCTGGAAACGGAATTTGCCTGTTATCTGGTCTTTATTGTCTTGATTCATGGCGTTCTTGGCGTCTTGGCGGTTAGATTTGTTTTCGGAGGAGGACTAAATGCTAGACGATCCATACGAGGGGTTTGCGGAACGCTACGATAGGATGAAACCTAAAGACCCGCTTCGAGAGCGGTTCTTTCATGACCTTTTCGCGAAGCATCGGGTATCTGCAGTCCTTGATTGCGCGTGCGGCACCGGGCTTGATCTGATTCTGTTTGATTCCTTCGGCTGCAAGGTTCACGGCTCCGACCGCTCGGAGGCGATGCTTGCGCAAGCCCGCAAAAACATCGCGGAGGCGAAGAAAAACATTCCTCTCAGTAAAGTGGACTATCGCGAGTTGGACAAGCGCTTCGAAGCTGAATTCGATGCCGTCGTATGCATGAGCAACTCTATAAACGAATGCTTTGAAGATGCGGAGGTCCTTCGGGCGCTGCGGAGCATAAAATCCGTATTGCGTACGGGGGGCATTCTGGTGTTTGATCAAGGGCAGTCCGACGCAGGTATGAAAAAGCCTCCGAGGTTTGATCCTGCAGTGAATGACCGGGACTTTTCACGGCTGCTTGTGATGGATTACTCGCAGAACGTAATGGAGGTCGAGGTCTTTGATTTCATACACACTCAAGACGTTTTTGATTTCAAACACTCGTCTTTTCGTATCCGGATCCGCCTCAAGGACGACTGGGACCGCATTCTTGCCGGGGCGGGATTCAGCAAGGTGGATTACGCGGGAGACTGGGAAGGTTCTCCTTACGATAAAGCATCGAGCAAACGACTGATTGCCGTGGCTCGGGAATAGAAGTTCCGTGATATACCGCGCGACCGGCATAAGTTGCCGGAAAGACGAAGGATAAAAAATGGAACGGTATAAGATAGTATTCGATTCCCTGGCGTGGCAGGTTCCCGCGGCGGGCGTCCGGTTCAAGGTCTTTCGGGACGGATCGATGCAGGTTCGGCTGGTGGAGTTCACTTCCGGGTTCGTCGAGCATGACTGGTGCGAGAAGGGCCATATCAGGGTCGTGCTCAAGGGCGAGCTTGAGATCGACTTCCGCGGCCGTATCGTGCATTACCCGGAAGGCTCGGGCATCTTCATTCCCGTCGGTCCGGAAAGCGGGCACAAGGCGGGGTCCGTTACTTCGAGCATCCTGCTCTTCCTGGTGGAAGAGGTATAGCTTCCCGGGACCGCTTTACGTTTTAGAATCATTTACTCGCCGTTCATCCCACGCTTATCCGGGACGGGGATACGGTGATCCTGGTGGACACCGGGTTTCCCGGCCTCCTCGCGAAGTTCCGCGAGGCGACGGGGAAGGCCGGTGTACTTTTTGATAAGCTTAGCAAGGTTATTATGCACTTCTGAAAGTTAATTCCGACTACCATATCTTGACGATATCCACGTCCTTGTAGTAATACCGGATGATGTCGTCCGCCTTTTTGCCGCGGCGCGCCAGTTCCTGCGCGCCCCACTGGCTCATGCCGACGCCGTGGCCGAACCCCTTGCCTTCGAAAACCACCTTGTTTCCCTCCACGCGCGCGCCGGTGAGCAGGGTGGATTTCATCCGGGTGCTGTCGAGCGCCTTGCGTAGCTCCACTGCGGGGACTTCCACGCCGCCTATGCGGATGCGGGTGGCGCGTCCGGAGGGGCCTCTTTGGGAGATGTCGACGGCACTGAACTCACGGGGCGCCGCGCCCAGGCTTTGCACGGCGTTTGTAACCTCCTGTTTGTCGAAGGTCGCGCGCCAGGCGGCGTAGCCTTTGGGCGCGCCGGGTCCTTCAGCCGAATCGGCCACCTTGGTGTAAGGCGGTTCAGCGTACTCGTAGTTAAGGCCCTCTTTGGCCTTTGCGGTCAACCCGCCGGCGTGGGCGTGAAACCAGGCTTTGATATACCGGCCGTTATAAACGGCCACCCGGCCCCGGGTCCGGTTCACGGCCTGTTTTATACGATCGTTGACGTTTTGGGGCGCCCAGGCCTGCGCTTCTTCGAAGGAAGTGGAGATGTCGGCGGCGGGATTCACGGTCGAGTGCTTGTGTCCCGCGACAAATTCAAGCGCGTGGGTGCGGGCCAGGATGGCCTGTGCGGCCAGGGCTTCCGCGGGAAACGAGCTTTTCATTTCGCCGGCCGTTACTGCTTCAACGTATTTTTCTAAAGGCATTTCCCTTAGCTGCCCTTCCTGGGCCACAAAAACCTTAATGTGCGGTTCCTTACCGGCGCCCCGGCTTATTTCCTTCGGAATATCCGGAAGCTGCAGCGGCTTCCGCGCCGCTTTAGGGGCGCAGCCGTAGATGAGTAGAAAGAATACGCTTGCGAGAACCATTATCGGTAGCAGTCGAATGCGCACGCAGACACTCCCGTCGGGTTTTTATTTATAGATTGGCCTACGGGACGGTTTTTTATTTCAGGCCGGCGCCGGTAATAAGGGGCTCCTACTATTGTCTACTGATTATATATTCCGTGCGGCGCAAGAAAGGGATTTAAGCGAAAAAGGAAGAATAGACTGAAAGAAGACGTTTAAAAGGAGTTTCCCATAATGCTATAGCAACATAAAGGATGAGAATCGGGAGACCCGTGAGCTTGAAACTTAGAAACAGATGCGTAACATAAACGGAGCGCGACGAGAAGCAAGTAGAGCACGAAGGAAGACACCGGACGGAGCGGAGCGTACTCGAAACGTACATGAGCATCCGGCCGGCGGCGCCGACAAAGCTATACGCAGCTTATCGTCGCGCCCTACGAAAGAACGATTATTTTCAGAGGAGGCGCTGCGGTGCGCGTTGCGGTGTTGTTGGGCGGTCGTTCGGCGGAGCGGGAGGTATCGCTCAGGTCCGGTGAGGCCGTATACAAGGCGCTTGCGGAAAGAGGAATGGATGCCGTCAAGATAGACGCGGGGCCGGATGTGGCGGAAAGGCTGCGGGCGGAGCGCCCGGACGTTGCTTTCATCGCCTTGCACGGCAAAGGCGGCGAGGACGGGTGTATCCAGGGCCTGTTGGAGATTATGGGTATTCCTTATACGGGCCCCGGGGTTTTGACCAGCGCGCTGGCGATGAACAAGATAGCCACAAAGAGGGTTTTGACGGCGGGCGAGGTTCCCACACCCCCGTATGCGGTTATCGAGCCGGAACCGGAGGAGGCCCTTGCGGCAATGGCGGCGCGGGCGGCAAAAGTGATGCCCCCGCCGGTAGTGGTCAAGGCGCCGACCCAGGGCTCGTCCATCGGTATGAGCATAGTCCGGAGCAGGGAAGGACTTGGGCAGGCGCTGGAAGATTCCCTGCGGTTCGACCCAGTTGTTCTGATCGAGAGATTCATTCCCGGGATGGAGGTGACCGCGGCGGTTTTGGGCAACGCTGAGCCGGTGGTGCTTCCGCTTCTCGAGATAGTCTCCGCGACGGGGGTTTATGACTACGAATCCAAGTACACCCCGGGAATGAGCGACCATATCATTCCGCCCAGGCTGGCGGAGGATGTGCAGCGGCGGATAGCGGCTTTGGCGCTCGAAACGTATAAGCTCCTGGGCTGCCGCGGCTTTTCGCGCGTGGACTTCATTGTCGGCGACAATACGGAGCCCTATGTCCTGGAGGTGAACACCATCCCGGGACTGACAGAGGTAAGCCTGTTCCCGGATGCCGCGCGGGCCGCGGGGATTACTTTCGGGGACCTGGTCGAGCGGTTGATTCGGTTTGCGATCGAATAGCCAGCGTCGGGGGCGGGTTGAACCGCCAAGAACGCCAAGGGTGTAAAGAATTATTAGAAATAGGGGCAGTTGAACCGCCAAGAACGCCAAGGGCGGGATTTTTAGAGTTCTTAGGGGAATATATTGCTTTTAAGTTTCCGATTCTTTCTTGGCGCCATGGCGGTTTTGTAAAATGTATCAGCTTTTTGTTCGAAATTTGTTTAAGGATGCAGTGATGAGTATGCAATTAACCCGGGAAGAGTTGGCCTGCATGATCGACCACACGCTGCTGCGTCCCGAAGCGACGCGCGACGATATCCGCAGGCTTTGCCGCGAAGCGGTCGAAAACGGTTTCGGCGCGGTCTGCGTGAATCCTGCTTACGTGCCTCTTTCGGCAGTAGAACTGGGAGACTCGGGGGTACGGGTCTGCACGGTGATCGGTTTCCCCCTCGGCGCCACCAGCGTCGCGGGGAAGATGGCGGAAGCGGACCGGGCGGCGCGCGACGGCGCGGCGGAATTCGACGTGGTGCTTAACCTCGGGGCTTTAAAAGAGCATAACTTACCGTACCTGGAACAGGAACTTAAAGCGGTAATCGCGGCGGCAAGGGGAGTGCGGCCCGACGCTTTAATCAAGGTGATCCTGGAAACCGCGCTCTGGGACGACGAGGAAAAGCTTTTGGGCTGCAGGGTCGCGGTTGAACGGGGCGCCGACATGGTGAAGACCTCAACCGGCTTCGGACCGGGAGGGGCGACGGAAGCCGACGTCCGGCTGCTGAGGGGTGCGGTGGGCAAAGTCATCGGCGTTAAGGCGGCGGGGGGTATCAGGGACCTGGATACCGCGCTGCGGATGGCCGCCGCCGGGGCGAGCCGGATCGGGACAAGTTCCGGGGTGAAAATCATCGGGGAGTGGAAAAGAAGGTTCCAAACGGGATAAGCGGAGTCGCAAAGCGGTTTCCCCAACGGGAGAGGGGTGCGTTCGTTGAGCTGGAAAGAAGTATTACTGGTCGTCGTAATCGCCGCGGCCGTGGTTTTCTGGTATTTTTCATCTCCTTGAGGCCCGCGCGGCAAGTGCTGAGGTCCTCGGCACACGGATTACGGATCGCGGGTTAAGTTCAAAGTTCAAGGTTCAAAGTTTTTTGTCCGGGATAAGGAAGGGTGAGTACAATGAGCTGGAAGTCTGTTTTCCTGGTTCTTATGGTCATGGCCGTGGTCGCTTATTATCTGTCTTCTTTCACTTCGACTTGAGGGGCGGGTTAGTGCTGAGGTTCAGCACAAACGATTTAACGGGAGAAAAAACCGGCCGCCGGAAAAGCGGCCGGTTTTTTATGCCCGAATCATCTCATCAAGCCGGCTGTGGCAACGTTGTTTTGGTCGGTCACGGCATTTCCGAATGTAGTATCGCTGGCAATGCACGGTTCAACCTCGGCCTCGGTAATTGTAGGGGTCTTAAAGATCTTGAGTAATTGAGTTCCGTCGAGTTTTTGCTGGATGACCGCGATCTCGTCAATACCTTCGCCTTCGCCGTCGGGGAAGCCGTCAACATCCACTCCGGCTATGGCTGTTTTCCCAGTGTTTTCATATACACTACCAAAGGTTGTGTCGCTGGCGAGAAGAGGCGCGGCTTCCCCGTTAACGGTGTTCGGAACCTCAAGTATCAGGAGAACTTGTGTTCCATCAAGTTTCTGTTTGAGGACCGCGATTTCTTCCGCCCCGCCGCCGTCGTAGTCAACGCCCGCGAGTGCTACCTTGTTGCTGTCCTCATAAACATTACCGAAAGTGGTATCGCTGGCAATGCAAGGCTCGATTTCATCCCCTACCGTTGTCGGGGCTTGGAATATCTTGAGCATCTGTGTACCGTCCAGTTTCTGCTGGATAACCGCGATTTCGTCGATACCGTCACCGTTGATGTCTACCCCGGCTACGGCTGTCTTTCTGGTATCCTCGTAAACGTTCCCGAAGGTGGTATCGCTGGCGATGCAAGGCTCGATTTCATCCCCTACCGTTGTCGGGGCTTGGAATATCTTGAGCATCTGTGTACCGTCCAGTTTCTGCTGGATAACCGCGATTTCGTCGATACCGTCACCGTTGATGTCCACCCCGGCTATGGCTGTCTTTCTGGTATCCTCGTAAATGTTCCCGAAAGTGGTATTGCTGGCTAATGCAGGCTCGATTTCATCACCAACGCTTTCGGGGAGATGATAAATTAGTAGTTTTTGTCTGCCGTCCAGTTGCTGACTGAGCACCGCAAGTGTAGGGGAAGTTGCTTTAATGTAACCTGTTCTCGTTTTATTGTTCGAACCACCGGGACCCGATACGGTGAGGCTCACCGTGTAATTGCCGGAACCGGAGTATAAATGGGACGGATTACGCTGCGTACTCGTTTGCCCGTCACCAAAACTCCATGACCAGGAAGTTATACTACCTATTGATTTGTCGGTGAATGAGACCTCAAGGGGTACTAAGCCCCTGGCAGGGCTGGCGGAAAAATCGGCTGCCGGCGGCTGAATGTACGCCGCTCCAGGAACGACTCTTCCAGTTATATTGTCGGCGGTATACCCGCTGTCACAACTCCACCAGCCGCTTGACCCCTGATACTGAAAGGATGAGCCGGTCGACAGCCAGGCATGGATCCTGACGGCGCCGCTGCTGTAATCGTAGAAGGCCGCGACATCATCCTCGCCGTCTCCGTTGAAGTCGCCGGATACTACTCGTCCGGTGATCAGGCCGGCGGTGTACCCGGTTGAACTCCACCAGCCGCCCGACCCCTGATACTGGAAGGACGAGCCGGTCGACAGCCAGGTATGGATTCTGGTAGCGCCGCTGCCGTAATCGTAGAAGGCCGCGACATCATCCTCGCCGTCCCCGTTGAAGTCGCCGGATACTACTCGTCCGGTGATTTTGCCGGCGGTGTACCCGGTTGAACTCCACCAGCCGCCCGATCCCTGATACTGGAAGGACAAACCCGTCGACAGCCAGGTATGGATTCTGGTAGCGCCGCTGCCGTAATCGTAGAACGCCGCAATATCATTTTTACCGTCGCCGTTAATATCTCCGGAAATTATTCTTCCAGTTATATTGTCGGCGGTATACCCGCTGTCACAACTCCACCAGCCGCTTGACCCCTGATACTGGAAGGATGAGCCGGTCGACAGCCAGGTATGGATTCTGGTAGCGCCGCTGCCGTAATCGTAGAACGCCGCGACGTCATCCTTGCCGTCCCCGTTGAAGTCGCCGGATACTACTCGTCCGGTGATCAGGCCGGCGGTGTACCCGGTCGAACTCCACCAACCGCCTGATCCCTGATACTGGAGGGACAAACCCGTCGACAGCCAGGTATGGATTCTGGTAGTACCACTGCCGTAATCATAGAATGCTGCTATGTCGTTTCTACCGTCTCCGTTAAAGTCCCCCGCTACGACTCTATTGGTTGTATTGCCGACGGTATAACCGCTGTCACATTTCCACCATCCATCAGGTCCCTGATACTGAACGGACGAACCCGTTGAGAGCCAGGTATGGATTCTGGCGGCGCCGCTGCCGTAATCGTAAAGTGCCGCAATATCAGCTTTGCCGTCGCTATTAAAATCATGCTTCATTGAAGGTCCGGTGCCAGGTCTATTAATACATATCGTCTTGGTGAGGGTGAAATCTTCGGAGCCGCTTACCGTCAGGGTGACCGTGTAGGTGCCGGCGGCGGTGTATTTGTGCAAAGGGTGTATCTCATAGCCGGTTGACCCGTCGCCGAAGTCCCACTCAAATGAGTAAGCCCCGCCGAAAGCCTGGGAGAGGAACTGTACACAGCGGGGAATCGACCCGACCTGTTCTTCCACCATTACGAAATCCGCCGCGGGATCGGGAACAGAAGCGAACCCGCAGTCCACATAGTAATCGTCGCCGTACGCCATTGTCCAGTAACCGCCGGACCAGAAACCGTCCCCGCCGGGACGGGCGTTGTATGCATACCGGTAAATATACTCGTCGTCGGAACCCGACAGCTTGTAGCTCATGACGACGGCGCCTTCACACAGAGAAAGATCGTATACACCGTTAGTGCCCAGTTCCTTATACACGAAAGAATGTTTAAAAGGGTCATATGCCCATGCGGAAACAACGCCGTTGCTTGTTTCGGCTACGAATACCCCGTCACCCCACCAGAAGTTTTCAACACCGGCGCCGCTTATGACCTGCCCACCGTGCCATTTGTGGTCAACAAAGTCATAAATGAAAAGGTCTGCGCCCAGGCTGTATTCAAACAAAACCATATCGCCGCAGATGGTGTGGGAGATCTGGCTGGAATGCGAGACACCCTGGGAGTTCCAATGGTCCAAACCTCCCAAGGTGACCCGGGAGTAACCAGGGTCGAATTTAAAGAGCCCGAAGTTATAGCTGTCGTATTTCATGACGATGGTACCGCTGCCGCCGCGGTACATGCCCTCCCAGCCGCTGGTGCTCAGTTGTTTCTCGCACCAGCTGTGCGTGATCGGGTTGTAGGCGTATCCCCAGGCGTTGGCGTCGCTTGGGTTTTGAACAAAGTTTGATGAGAGAGCGACACCGTCCGAGCAGCCATGATAGGTGTTCCCCTGCCAGTAAATGGAACTAGTTTCGCCGTCGCAGGGGTCCGCCGCGTCCAGATAATGATTTTGAGAGCTGATGTTTTCGCACGGAGTGCCGCTTGCCGAACCCGAAGGCAAGAAGTCCACGTGAAGCGTATAGCTGCCGGTCACGCCCGTACTTGAAGGCTTCACATAGATGTAGTACGTATCCGGATCGACTACGAAGCGAGTGATCCGGAAATTGCCCGTCAGGCTGCTGTTGTATGCTATGGTATCGCAACCGCTGTCTTTCAACCAACCTGCTGTGGTCGTGGTGCTTACGGGGACCGTCGTGTACGCCGAGATCGTTCCCGACTCCGGAATCTCTACGAAGAAAGCGTCTTGATCGGTGCCCGTTTCAAATACCCCGCTGACGGTGCTGTTGACGTCCATCGCCGTCGCCGTGCCGCAACTGTTGCCGTGGTCGTCGGCGAAAGCGTTTGCTGCAGTGCCCAGGGAAAAAGTCAACCACAAAACAATAGCCAGTCCGAACTTTTTCATGGTAAAACCTTTCCTTTAATTTTTGTATTTTGACGTAGCGTTTGAGAGCGCTTAGTATTCCTTGAATAACTTCCGCGGCCGGTTCAAGCCGGTTTTTCGAATTGCGCTACCGTTTCAGCCCGGTCAGCGCGATGTTGTTATTGTCGCCGTTTACATTGCCGAAAGTAAGGTCGCTTGCTATGGCTGGTTCGGTCGGTGTGTCCGAGCCGGTAGGCGCTTTGAATATTTTCAGCAGGTGCTTGCCGGCGAGGTGCTGTTCGATGACCGCGATCTCGTCCACGCCGTCGTCGTCGATGTCAACCCCGGCGAGAAGGATCCGGTTTTTGTCCGTGTTCGCGTTGCCGAAGCTAAGGTCGCCGGCGATGAACGGCTCAACCTGTACCCCGGTTGTTGTCGGGGCTCTGAATATCTTAAGCTGCTGGCCGCCGCCGAGTTTCTGCTGAATCACGGCGATTTCGTCGATCCCGTCGCCGTCGATATCCACCCCCGCCAGCGCTGTTTTTCTGCTGTCCTGATAAACGTTCCCGAAGGTCGTGTCGCTGGCTATCGGAGGCTCGGTCGGCGTGTCCGGCCCCGCAGGCGCCCGGAATATTTTCAGCAACTGCTTCCCGGCGAGGTTTTGTTCGATGACCGCGATCTCGTCGATGCCGTCGCCGTCGATATCCACCCCGGCAAGGGCAGTCCGGTTTTTGTCCGTGGTAGCGTTGCCGAAGGTGAGATCGCTTGCTGTCGCCGGTTCGATGTTGACGGCGAGTCCCGACGGCGCGTTGAAAATTTTAAGCTGCTGGCCGCCGCCCTGCTTTTGCTCGATGACCGCCACCTCGTCGATCCCGTCGCCGTTGATGTCCACCGCGGCGGCGGCAATTCTTCTGTTATTTTCGTTTGCGTTGCCGAAAATCACGTCGCTGGCGATCGGCGGCTCGATTTCCGCATCTGAAGTCGCAGGGGGATTAAAAAGCTGGAGCCTCTGCTTGCCGTCGGGCTTTTGCCTGAGTACGCCGATAACGTCCGATGATACGGGTTGTCCCACCGTAACGTGGATGTAGCCCTGTTTCAATTCTTCATGGGAGCCGCCGGCGCCGCCGGCCATCAGCAGCACGTCGTAATCGCCGGGTTCTTGGTAGGTATGTGTCGGGTTTTGCTCGGTACTGTAGTTGACGTCGTAGTCGTCTCCGTCTCCGAACCACCATACCCATACGTCACTACCGGTCGACTGGTTGGTGAATTGAACGGTCAAGGGCGCGTCACCGCTTGTAGGACCGGCGCTGAACTGAGCTACCACGGGCTCGTAGGCGTAAACGTAACGCGTTACCGTATCCGATCCGTCGGGGCCGTAAACAGTTAAGGTTACGGTATAGACGCCGGGGTTGTTGTAGATATATGAAGGATTCTGTTCAGAGCTTGTACCGCCGTCGCCGAAAGTCCACGACCGCGAAGTGATACCGCCGGCGGAATTATCGGTGAACTGAACGGTCAAGGGCGCACCGCCGCAACAGGGATTGGTAGAAAAATCCGCCGCCGGCAGGTGAACGTAAATGTATCCCGGGAGGGTCTTGCTATGCGAACCGTAAGCGTTGTAAACGACCAGCGTGACGGTG
Organism: Bacillota bacterium; assembly: GCA_040755295.1. Taxonomy (NCBI): domain Bacteria; kingdom Bacillati; phylum Bacillota; species Bacillota bacterium. The sequence continues at coordinate 167,320 of JBFMBK010000004.1, forward strand.
TAACTGCCGGCGTTCTGATAAACGTGTGAGGGATTTTTCAGGGTACTTTTGGTACCGTCCCCAAAATACCACAAACGCGACGTGACGGTCCCGGTAGACTGATCGGTGAAGTTCACCGTCAAAGGCGGGGCGCCTCTGATGGGAGTGGCGGTGTAGTCCGCCACCGGAGGCAGCCCAAGGTTGACATAGTTTGTCTTGGTCAGTTTATCTGTTCCACCCGGCCCGGTTGCGGTCAGACTTACCGTGAAGCTGCCGAGAGAGGTATAGGTGTGTGCGGGATTCTTTTGTATGCTTGTCCCGCCGTCCCCGAAAGTCCAGAACCATTGGGCGCTGTCTGTGGAGTTATTGGTGAAGTATACCGTCAGCGGAACGGTGCCGCTGGTGGTTCCGGCCGTAAACCGCGCATCCGGCGCCGGTGAATAAACGCGGACACAACAGACCTTGTTTAATATGTTCGTACCGTAAGGACCTTTTGCGGTGAGCTTGACCGTGTAGTCGCCGGCATTGTTGTAGGTATGCGAGGGGTTCCGCGAGGTGCTGGTGTAGCCGTCCCCGAAGTCCCACGACCATGAATCGACATCGCCGGTTGACTGGTCGGTAAAGGTGACGGTCAACGGTTTTGTGCCGGTCGCAGGACTGGCGGAGAACTGAGCTTTCGGCGGTCCGGCGATGTGGATGGTTTTCGTACGCGTGAACGTTTTGGAACCGGATACCGTCAGCTTGACGGTGTAATCCCCGGGTTCATCGTATTTGTGCAGGGGGTTTGCGTCGTAGCTGTACGACCCGTCCCCGAAATCCCATTCTATGCTGTAAGCGCCGCCGAAAGTCTTGGACAGGAACTGCACGCAGTGCGGAATCAACCCGTCCGTTTTCTCAACGGTTGTGAAATCCGCCGCCGGCGTGGGGACGGGGACAAACCGGCAGTCCACGAAAGCTGAATCACCATAAGCGGTTCCCCAGGAACCGCCGGACCAGTAACCCTGACCGGTAGGCAAAGCATTGTACCAGTACCTGTAAAGATATTCCGAATCCCCGCCGGACAGCTTATAACTGCCCATAAAGCCGCCTTCGCAGCACGTCAGTTCGTAAACCCCGTTGGTGGTCACATAAGGAGATAAGGCGACAAAATTGTGTTTAAAAGGGTCGTAGGCCCACGCGTAGACAACGCCGTTGGTTGCCTCGGCCACAAAGACGCCGTCGCCCCACCAGTAATTCTTCAGACTGACTCCGCTTAGTATCTGCATGCCGTGCCACTTGTGGTCCACGAAGTCGTAAGTGTAAAGCTCGGCGCCCAGGTAGTAGGTGAACAGTTCCATCTCGCCGCAGGTTGCGTGGGACAATTCATGGGAGGACGTTACATCTATTGAATTCCAGCCGTATAAACAACCAAGCCAGCATTGCTTAAAACCCGGATCGAATTTGAACAGCCTGTAGTCGCCGTTGAACAGCTTAACCACAACCGTACCGTTGTCGCCCCAGGATGCCGACAGATTGCCTCCCGTGCTCAACTCCGCCTCGCGCCATATATGGTTGACCGCATCGTACGCATAAGCATAGCTGTCGGAATCGCTGGGAGCGCACCAAAGACCCGGGGAGCATTCTTCGGTGATGGCGATGCCGTTGCGGCAACCGGCGTAAGCGTTCCCCTTCCCGATTCCCTTCCATTGTATCGAGTGCTCCTGCCCGTCGCACGGGTCGGTGGCATAAAGATAATTGCCGCTCACGCGGATGTCGGTGCAAGGGGTAGTATTCACGTAACCCGCCGGCCAGAAGTTGACGTGAAGCGTATAACTCCCCGTGCCTTCCGTCGAGTGTTTGACACCGATGTAGTAAGTCCCGGGGTTTTCTAAATCCTTGATAATATAGAAATTGCCGAGCGAATTACTGTCCCAGGTTATTAAGTCGCAGTCTTCGTCTCTAAGGTATCCGGCGGTGGTCGTCGAGCTGTATTCGACGGTCGTGTATGCGGACAGGGTTCCCGGTTCATATATCTCTACCGAAAAATAGTCGACGTCGGTGCCCGATTCGAAAACGCCGTTGGTGGCGCTGTTTAGCTCAATGGGTGTCGCGGTGCCGCAGGTGTTGCCGTGGTCGGGTTTGGCCGGATTAGTGGGGTAGGGGTCCGAGCAGTTGGGAATGCCGTCGTCGTCCGAATCCGCGTCGGTTACGCCGCAGCCGCAAAGGCCGGGCTCCGTCTTCGCGGGGTCTGTCGGGCACTGGTCCGAGCAATTGGGCTCGCCGTCGCCGTCCGTATCGGCGTCGGATATGCCGCACCCGCAGGCGCCGGGTTCCGTCTTATAACGGTCGTTCGGGCATTCGTCGCAGGCGTCACCCGCGCCGTCACCGTCCTTGTTGGCCTGACCCGCGTTGGCGACGGACGGACAGTTATCCTCGTCGTCGGCGACACCGTCGCCGTCGGAGTCGGCGACAAAGGTCGCCGTGACGTACTCGTTGCGCGTCATGGATACCGTGCAGGTGTTTCCGGAAGCGCTGTCGCAGCCGGTCCAGCCCCTGAACACAGAATTGCTGTCGGGTGTGGCGACCAGCTTCACCATTGTTCCTTCTACGAATTGGTAGCAGCAATCGCCGCCGCAGTCTATCCCCGCAGGATCGCTGGTTACCGTTCCACCCCCGGTTCCGCTCCTGGTAACGGAAAGAGTGTAATACAGAGGATCGGCGGCGAATGCGGAACACGCAAAGGTAAAGCACAGAAACAGACTGAATAAACAGGACAACCATAATCTTTTCATCAAACCACCTCCGTTTATTACTAAACCCTGTACTGCAGCTTTTATAAAAACCGGAGATTATAAAACAATAATAAAACACATACCTTCCTGTTTTAGGTGAAGGTATTTTCTTGCACCTGTTATGAGTCATGTATTCTGTATTAAAATTATATACTAAGGTAAAATGCGTTTTGGGTCGTTATTGTAAATTTATTTGCATTTGGAAGTTAAATTAATTTGATTGTGTTCAAGTATATTAATATTATCAGTAATATATGTTTCCTTTTTCCGTTTATGTAATTGCCTGTAATGAAGTATATTTAATGCCGTCAATCTATCTTCCTCATATTGTCTTTGCTTTTGCAGATCACGCTTAATTAACAACTGTGATCGAGTCTGCTCAAGGAGACGGACTGCTTGACCCTGTATTGCAAGCTTAATATAATGAATGGATAAAGCAGCTAAAAACGTCTGCCGTGACTGGTGGTTGAGGGACAGCGTGGGAGGTAGAGGTTGTTTTTTATGATAGGAAAAGAGATTCGTCAAAAATTTCTTGACTTTTTCAGGACAAAGGATCACGCGGTTATTCCGAGCGCCTCGCTGATTCCGGCGAGCGATCCGAGCCTGTTGTGGACGTCGGCGGGGATGGTCCCCTTTAAGCCTTATTTCACCGGCGCCGCCGTTCCCGATAACAGACGTATGGTCAGTTGCCAGAAGTGCCTCCGGACCCCGGACATTGAATCCGTCGGCAAGACCGCCCGCCACCTGACCTTTTTCGAGATGCTCGGTAATTTTTCTTTCGGCGATTATTTCAAGGAAGAGGCCATTCCCTGGGCGTGGGAGTTTATGACCCGGGACCTGGGGATCGATCCGGCACGCCTGTGGATATCGGTTTACCTCGAGGACGACGAGGCTTACGATCTGTGGCGTAAAGTGGGTGTGTCCCCGGAGCGGATTGTCAGGCTGGGGAAGGACACCAACTTCTGGGAGATAGGGGTGGGTCCCTGCGGTCCCTGCTCCGAGATACATTTTGACTTCGGTGAGGAAAGCTCCTGCGGGAGGGACTGCAAGGTCGGGTGCGACTGCGACCGGTTTCTGGAACTCTGGAACCTGGTTTTTACACAGTTTTACCGGGATGAGAAGGGAAATTACTCCCCGCTTGAAAACAAGGGTATCGATACCGGAATGGGGCTCGAAAGGGCGGCCGCGGTCCTTCAAGGCGTGAAAACGGGCTTCGAAACCGACCTGTTCCGGGACTTGACCGGCGAAATCGCCGATATCCTTAACGTCCAACGAGACGCCGGTGCGACAGCCGCCACAGCCGTGAAGATTATTGCGGACCACGCCCGTGCGATAACCTTCGCCGTAGCGGACGGGGCCCTTCCTTCAAACGAAGGACGGGGTTACGTAATCCGGCGGTTGCTGCGCCGGGCCGTGCGGTTCGGTGTGCTTTACGGCGTCGATAAACCGTTTCTTGAGCGCGTGGCAACGCAGATTCAAAACAAAATGGGTGAAACGTACCCTGAACTTCTCGAGAAGCGGGAGTATATCCTCCGGGTGATCCGGGCCGAGGAAGAACGTTTCCTCGAAACCCTCGCGCAGGGGACGGAGATCCTTAACCGCATGATCGGCGAGGCACAGACGGCCGGAACCCTTCCGGGGGAGATGGCCTTCAAGCTGTACGACACCTACGGGTTCCCCCTGGAGCTTACAGAAGAGATCTGCGCCGAACAGGGGATGACACTAGATAAGGAAGGTTACGCGGCGGCCATGGTGGTCCAGCGCGAGCGCGCCCGGCAGGCGCGTGAGGCCACGGAATATCTTGGTGAGCGCGAGCGGTTGTTTAAGCGGATAAGGGATAACAAAGGGCGGACTCATTTTGTCGGGTATTTTACGCTCGAAACACCGGCTAAGGTTCTCGCACTGGTTGAAAACGGCGCGTTGGTTAAAACAGCGAAGGCGGGGGAAACGGTCAGCGTTGTCCTCGAGACCACGCCGTTTTACGCCGAATCGGGCGGGCAGGTCAGTGATAACGGCATCCTTACCGGTGTGAAGCTGCGGGCGGAAGTGGAGCGCGTCGACCGCCCGGTGGAGGATGTCTTGGTTCACCGTGTGCGGGTGATTGAGGGCATGCTTGAGGAAAAGGGTATCGTGACCGCTTCGGTCGATATGTTCCAGCGGCGGAAAACCGCCGGCAATCACACGGCGACGCATCTGCTGCACCGGGCTCTCAAAGCCGTACTGGGGAGCCATGTCAACCAGGCCGGTTCGCTGGTTGCGTCGGAAAGACTGCGGTTTGACTTCAGCCACTACCAGGCGGTAAACCCGGGGGAACTGCAAAGGGTGGAAGAGATGGTCAACAGGGCGATCCTCGCGGCCATACCGGTCGAGGCCTTCGAAACCTCCCTCGAAGAGGCCCGTGAAATCGGAGCGGTCGCGTTATTCGGGGAAAAGTACGGCGATACGGTGCGGGTGGTCCGGATCGGTGATTTCAGTATCGAGCTCTGCGGCGGAACCCACCTCAGGAATACCGTAGAAGCGGGAGTATTCAAGATTATATCCGAGGGCAGCGTCGCCTCGGGAATAAGGCGGATTGAGGCGGTTACCGGAGAAGCGGCGCTGACCTATCTTAACACGGCCCTGGATGATTACCGGCGGATAGCCGAGGTTTTGAAGGCGTCGCCGCGCGACCTGTCGTCCCGGGTGACATCGCTGATGGAACAATTGAAAGAGCTTTCGCGGGAGAACGAATCCCTTAAGGATAAGGCGGCCGCATATGAGGTGCTGGACCTCTTAAACCGCCAGCAGGATATTAACGGCGTCAACGTACTGGTATCGCGGGCAAACGCCTCCGATATGGCCCAGCTCAGGGGTTTGCTGGACATATTGCGCGAGCGGCTGGGATCCGGGGTGATTGTTCTCGGGAGCGCTGCGGGTGACAAGGCGAATGTTGTTGCTGCGGTAACACCGGATTTAATCCCGCGAGGTTTGCATGCCGGGGCTGTCGTTAAAGAAGTGGCCCGGGTAGTGAACGGCGGCGGCGGCGGGCGGCCGGAACTCGCTCAGGCCGGGGGTAAGAACCCGGCGCGGCTCGACGATGCTTTGATCGCCGGGATAGCTTACATCAAGGCAAAATTGCTGTAGAATTCTAAGCTAAAAAATAAAAATTATAGCGCCGAAAGGAAAATGAGCAACCAAAGTAAAATATAACTAAGGGGATGATTTTACTAAAAGGCCTTCCGGGAGGCAAATCGTGGAACAGGATAACTCGAACGAAAAGACGATGATGTTTCAAGTCAAAAAAGAAGAGCCGCAGACCATTCGGGACATTTTACTGGCGGTGGTGGGCGCCCTCGAAGAAAAGGGGTATAACCCAATAAACCAGCTTGTCGGTTATTTATTGTCGGGTGATCCGGCTTACATAACCAGTCACCGGAATGCTCGAAACCTCATTCGCCGCCTGGAGCGCGACGAACTCTTGGAGGAGCTGGTAAGGATATACCTCAAAGATGAGGTGGCATACTAAGGTTTATACAGTCGATCCTTCAACCCGGAAGACCCGAAGACGGAACGCCAGGTGAAGCCGGATACGGTTACGGACGGGTCATGCGCCCGGAAAATGCTGACAACAGTCACAATTCCATAAAGGTGGTATTAATCTTAAGCGATAAAGGGCATAAAGCGAAAGGAGCCAGAGATTCGAACTACTCTGGCCTTATTTTGTTCCGAATTGAACGGGAGACAAAATGCGGCTCTTAGGGCTTGATATCGGCGATCGAAAGATAGGCCTGGCGATTAGTGACCCTCTTGGTATTACCGCTCAAGGTTTGGGGGTTTTAGTCAGGGGGAAATTGAGCGACGACATAGAGAAGCTGCTCTCGCTTGCCGGCGAGTATGAGGTTGCCGGGGTTGTCGCCGGACTGCCGCGGAGGTTGGACGGGAGTCTGGGGCCGCAGGCGCGTAAGGTGGCCGACTTTGTGGCTTTGCTTGAGGAAAAGGGACTTAAGGTTAACCTCTGGGACGAGAGGTTTACCACCAGCGCCGCCGAACGGATTCTTGTCCAGGCCGATGTTCGGCGTAAAAAGCGACACGCCGTCGTGGATAAACTGGCGGCGGTCATGATTCTCCAAAGCTATCTGGACAACCTGGCAAAGCCGGGAAATGCCCAAACTTGACGCAAATGCTGGATAAGTTATATAATTCCTTTATCTTTTGGGAAAATAACGGGAAAAGGGTGGTATGATGACCGAAGAAATCGAGGTCATTACGCTGGTGGATGAAGACGGCGAGGAGCACGATTTTGAAGTGCTGGATATTTTAGAGGTGGATGGCACCGAGTACGCAATTTTACTGCCTGTCGAAGAAGAAGAGGAAGCAGTGGAGGCGATAATCCTTAAATTCAGCCAGGACGAGGAAGGCAACGAAATCCTGGTTGATCCGGAAGACGAGGAATGGGAAAAGGTTGCCGACATCTGGGACGAAACACGATTCCACGAAGGTGATGACAACTAAAGGGAGGGCATTCCTTTGCGCCGCATACTTTTGTGGGTTGCGGCCTTCTTTATTTCCGGGCTTTTAGTCGCAGCCGTCACCCTTTTGCTGGTGGAGAGGGCACATTTCCCGTCGGGGGTGATCGTTCCGGGAGTCAGTATCGGCGGGATGCCTTATGAGGGTCTCACCGCTGCGGAAGGCCTGATTAAGTTAAGGGCCTGCGAAGACGAATTAATCTCAAAGCCCGTCAGCCTTCAATGCGCCGGTCGGAGTTGGCGTTTACCTTTAAGGGACACCGGCGCCCGCATTGATACCGCAGTGCTCGAACAAGCGGTTGCGTCCGGACACCGAGGATGGCTCTTAAAACGGTATCTCGAACGCTACCGGATTTCCAGGGACGGCGCCGACATCACGCTGAAGGTGAAGATTGACCGGAAGCGGACGGCGTCCCTCGTTGCCGAACTCACAGAGGAATTGACGGTGTTGCCCCAAGACGCCGGTATTAAGGTGCTCCCGGACGATACCGTAGTCGTTATTCCGGGACGGGAAGGACTTTTCGTAGATTCGGCCTCCGTTTGTCCGCAACTGATTGCGATATTAACCCAGGGGAAAGCACCGGTCGTCCGCGTACCGCTTAAATCAATCCCCCCCGAACACACCACCGCCGAAATCATGGCGATGGGCATCGAGACCACGTTGGGCGAGTTCACTACATCTTTCGATCCGGCAAAAGTCAATCGCGTCTATAATATAACCGTAGCCGCAGGTGCTCTGAACGGTTTACTGGTCCGGCCGGGTGAGGTCGTTTCGTTCAACAAAATCGTAGGCCCGCGGAGCAGCGAGACCGGTTATAAAGAAGCGCCCGCGATAATTAACAACGAGTTTGTGGATTCCTTCGGTGGTGGAGTCTGCCAGGTTTCCACCACACTTTACAACGCGGTTCTTTTATCGGGACTCGAAGTGGTCGAACGGCGCAACCACTCGCTGCCGGTCACATACGTTCCGGCGGGACGCGATGCGACGGTTGCATACGGGGGATCGGACCTGAAGTTCCGGAACGACACCGAAAAATTCTTGTATGTTCGTACGGCGGTTACAGGGAGCCGGTTGACGATTAAAATCCTCGGTAGCGAAAAGTATAAGCGCAAGGTAGAGTTGCGAAGCTGGGTCACTGAAACCCTTAAACCGGAGGTTATCCGGAAGGAAGATCCGAACCTGGAAGCGGGGAAAGAGGTCGTTAAACAGAAAGGTATCAGCGGCTACCGGGCAAAGGCGGAACGCATCATATGGGACGGGAATAATCCGATAAAAGAGCAGTTGCGGTCGAGCTTTTATCACCCACTCGACCAGATTGTGGCGGTGGGCACCAAGGTCGTTCCTGTGGTGGTGGCGCCCCAAAAACCGGTAGAAACCGATCCCCAGACCGGTTCCACCGGGGAGGAAACCGGTGGGGGTATGGAACCGCCGTCTCCTCCTGAAACCGGAGTCCACACGGTATATGGAGAAGTTTATTGATACTATTGTCATTTCTTTAATTCCGGAGGTTCAGCGGGAGAGTTTTTATGTCTGGTTGGAGGATGATGTTTAAAAAGATTAAAAGCGGCTTGAGAACGAAACCACAGGGGGGAATGCCGCCTCGGGGAGCAATGCCTTCCCGCGAGCCGGCGCCCATCCTCCGGGACCGCTTTCGCGCCGGAGCGGCGGAGAAGGAAGCGCCGGACGGCGCGAATCGTACCCGGCGCCCGATCGCCCGGTCCTCACCCCGCCGGTTTAAGGGACGGCGTCTCTGCCTCAAGGGATTCGGCGCAAGCCCTTCTTTTCCGGCTGCCGGGGCGGATGCCGACCGGGATTTGCGGGAAACGATTTCAGGGTTCACCGTATGGGAAAAGCTGAGGGCGCTCCGGGACAGACCGGAATTCCGCCTGAGGCTTTTTATTTGTCTGGGGACACTGGTAATCTTAATAGGATTGGCACAGACGTTCGTGTCATGGGGACTGAAAGCTCCGGGCGGAGGAAAGGTGGTCGAGTTCGACATCCCCAAGGGCGCACCCACAAGCTGGGTCGCGGAAAAACTGTACCGGCAGGGGATTATCCGGAACCCGGTCGTTTTCCGCTGTTACGCCCGCTGTTACCACCTCGACAAGAAGATTAAGAGCGGGACCTACCGTCTGTCGTCGGACCTTACGGTTTCCGGGGTGCTTGTTTTACTGACAAAAGGCGGTCAGTTAGCTAAACGGTTTACCATTCCGGAAGGTTTTACCCTGGCGGAAATCGCACGCCGGTTGGACGAACAGGGCATTGTTGAAAAGAATGATTTTCTCGGGGAGGCGGCCGCCGGACGTTTCAATTACCGGTTTCTGAACGAAAGCCCGGCAGGTCCCGCGTGTTTGGAGGGTTACCTTTTCCCCGATACCTATCAAGTCCTTCCGGATACACCGGCGCATGCCGTCATTGAGCTTATGCTTCGCCGGTTTGCCGAAGTGGCCGGGGAGATAGATCTGCCCGCCGAAGCCGGGAAACAGGGGCTGACCTTAAACGAAGCCGTAACCCTCGCCTCCCTGGTTGAGCGGGAGGCCAAGCTGGGTGAGGAGCGGGCGCTTATCGCCGGCGTACTTTACAACCGCCTGCGCCGCGGGATACCCCTGCAGGTGGATGCGACGGTGGAATACGCCCTCGGTGAGCACCGCGAGCGTATACTTTACAGCGACCTTGAGGTTGACTCACCTTACAACACTTACCGCATCACCGGTCTCCCTCCCGGTCCGATAGCCGCGCCCGGGCGGGCTTCACTGCTGGCGGCGGTCGAACCGGAAAAAACCGATTACCTATACTACGTGGCCAAACCGGACGGCAGCCATGCCTTCGCCCGCACTTTAGGGGAGCATAACGCAAACAAAGAACGCTACCTTAAAAACTAGGATAGCGTCGTAGTTTTGCAGCGGTCTCTCAGGCTTTCAGTGTAACCGCGAGCACATCCCCGTCGCGGATGATCAGTTTCTTCTTAATCAGTTCGTCCATCACGTCATCGTAAACGGCTTTATACCGCCCTTCGAAGTAAAGATCTGCTACCTCCGGGAACCAGTGCGTCTTCTCCAGATAAGCGAAAAACTCTTTTTCGGGAAACCCCGATTTCGCCAACAGGGTGTAAAGGATTATTTTTTTTATTTGGTCACGTCCCAGGCGTTGCGGGTTGCTGAGGAAAGACTCAAGCCGTTTCCGGCAGCGGCGGATCGCACCCTGGGGATCGTCGATCCGGGGGCCGTGGCCCGGGTATATCGTTGAAATCTTCAGGGCGGCGACCTTTTCCAATGATTCCTGCTGCAGAAAAGGACTGATTCCACCTTCGATACGGGTGGTCAGAACGCCGAAATCGCCATCCCATACCACGTCGGCGGCGATCAGGAACCTTTGTTCCGGTGAATACAGGGATATCTGTCCGGCGGCGTGTCCGGGCGTGTGAAGGACTACAAGCTCGACCTCGTCCAGTCTGATAACGTCTCCGTCCTTAAAACTCCGGTCCACCGGGAAGAAGTCGGCCTCCTGGTCGTAGTAGCGCCACCAGGTACACCAGTCATTCTTCGTTTCAATAAAATACCGGTCTAAAGGGTGCATTCCTATCTCGCATCCGGACAACTCCCGGATGACGCGGTTCCCGCCTATATGGTCGCAGTGGCTGTGGGTGGAGATAATCAATTCGACGTTCTCGGGTTTAAGTCCGCACTCTTCTATCAGATGCCGGGTCAGGTCAAGGTCTTTCTTATACCCGGTATCGATCAGGGCTTTCATTCTACCGTTGAAGACGAAGTGATTGCCGTTAAGCCAGCCCCGTTCGACGAAGAAGAAATCCTTTGTTATTCTTTCAATCACTGTGAACCCTCCGTAGAAAATAGATCCACCCAATTATATCAAAGCCGTTAACCTGGTGAATATTCGATGAATAATCGATAAATGTGGCCGGGGAATATTATATTTGTGGATTGTCCGCCGATAATCCTTATAGAAGCATTTTTTAGGACGGTTTCAGCCTCCGGGAAAACTTTGAAAGGGAGGTGGCCGATTATGTTCGAATCCGAGCCGTTTATGCGCCAGTTTGTGGACCAGTTGTTCCTGATAGTCCAGGGAAGCATCCACAACTTTGTCAGTGTAACGGACACGCTTTCCGGAGAAGAGAAGGTGGCGGCGTGGAAGGAGTACAACCAGTCTTTTGAAGAGCGGGTTCTTGCCGAAGTCCTGGCGACGCTCGAGAAGAACAACTGCAGCGTCACGGAGGTTTGTCACGCGGCGCTTAAACTCCTTGACGTCGGTGCGAGAATGTTTGCGGCGGTACAGGCCGGAACCGAGGCGGATCAGTCGGGTAAAGGGCTGGTCGTCCCCCTCGAGTTAGGAAGGGAATTGAAAAGACGGGGCTCCTGCAAAAGGCGGGCCTAAGGATCGAAAGACATTTTAAGCTCCCCTGCATGGGGGGTTTACATAAAGAAAGCCCTGTGCTGTACAGATACAGGGCTTTCTGTTATTACGGGAATAATCCCGGGCCGTACAGGTAAAGCTTTTCCTTATAATGACATTATAACACGTGATCGGGAGAGGAAATGCATCGATCAAGGCGGCGTTTAATAGGGGTTCTGTCCGCAACAATTATCATATTTATCGCGCTGTTGCTCAGGCTGGCGTTGATTCAGGTGGTACACGGCCCGGCTTTCGGGTTTTCAGCCTTCAAGCAACAGGCGGAGGTAACAGCGCTTGAGGAATACCGGCGGGGAGGCATCCTCGACAGAAACGGCGTCTCTTTAACGGGTCAATACCGGGCCAAAGAGGTTGCGTTATTCCCCGTCTTGATTGATAACAAGGAGGTTGCAGCGGAACGGCTTTCAGGCATCCTTCATGTGCCTTCGGCGGAAATTAAGGAGAAGATGCAAGGCGCACCGTGCCTTCTTCTTTATCCTTTAAACGAGGAACAGGCAGAAGCCGTGGACTCCGCGGGATGGCCGGGGATTGAGGTGGTGCCGGTGGAATGCCGTTACGGACCGGATTCTCTTGCCGAGCATGTGGTAGGCAGTCTCGGGAAAATCGATTCGGTCTCCCGGTGGCGCAGGCTTAATGAGGGGCGGAAACCTTACGCACTGGAAGATTCCGTCGGAAAAACCGGCTGCGAATATTTTTATGAACATATCTTGAAAGGAACGGTACCGCTCGCCGCGGCGGGGATATACCACGACGCGCGCGGGGAGGTTCTTAAAGGCCTGGGGATAGAGATCCGGGAGCAAACGGACAACGAGCGCGCCGACCTGCTCCTTACCATCGACGCGGAGGTACAAAGGACCGTTGAGGAAGTGATGGACAGGCGGGTACCGCGGGGAGCGGTGGTGGTTCTGGAAGCGGGAGGCGGGGACATACTCGCGGCGGCAAGCCGTCCGGCGTATAGTACCGGGAATGGCGGCGCCGCGGGAAAACCCGCGGGGGAAGAGAGCTTTCTAAATCGTGCGTTTACACCTTTTCCGCCTGGGTCGGTATTTAAACTGGTGGTCGGCGCTGCGGCGCTCGAAACGGGGTTGATTAAAACCCAAACAAGGTTTCCCTGTACGGGTTCGGACCGGTTTGTCAACTGCTGGAATCCCGCCGGCCACGGTGAGATTACGTTCGATCAGGCCTTTGCTTACTCCTGTAACCCCTCCTTTGCCCGTATCGGCCTGGCGCTGGGGAAAGAGCGTTTGATCGAGTACTGCCGTTTATTTGCTCTCGAGGACAGAAGCGCGCTGGGTTATCCCCTGAGCCGCGATCCGAGGCAGGATCTCAGCCGTTTCCTGAAACCGCATAACCTGGTTAACCTCAGTGTAGGCCAGGGGCCTATCCTTATGACTCCGGTCCAGGTCGCGTCGGTCCTGAACACGGTAATCAACGACGGGATATTTGTCAGACCCCGCCTGGCAAAAGCTCTCCGCTGGCCGCAGGGCGGCGAAGAACTGCCGCGCGATGCCGGTAAAAGGGTTTTGTCGGCAGACACCGCTCTCAGGCTGCGGCAAGCCATGGTGCTCGCCACCACGGCGGGGACCGGCCGGCGGGGGTATCTCGATGACTGGGGGAGTGCCGGGAAGACCGGGACGGCAGAGGTTTCCGGCAACGGTGCGTGCGCCTGGTTTGCGGGTTATGCGCCGCTTGCCCGCCCGCGTTATGTGATTGTCGTGATGGTGGAAGGAGACGGGAGCGGCGGATCGGACGCCGCACCGGTATTTAAGGAAATCGCCGAAAAGCTTCTGTCCTGACTTAAGAGCAAAGGGTATGACTAGGCGCGCCGGAGGAATTCTTTTAAAATAACGCTTCACCTTTTAAATAGAAGCGTTTAAAATAAAATGGGTATGCCTATTTGTGGAAAGAACGGTTGTTGCTTATCATTGTTTGCATGATGTTTGAATAAACTTATGAATGCCCGGATTGATTGCTGTTCAGGAACCGGGTTTTCTGACTGAACACGGCGAGACGCAGACAGGGTATTTGTCTTCAATCGCCGCGCTGGACTAAGGGTACCTGAATAGATGCCTTGAATTGTTGCAGTAGCATCGGGCTTATACTATACTATGGGTTAAGTCGGTAAATGCGTTAAGACGCAGAGGTTGGTCTTGATGGCTTTTTATTAAACCGCAAGGGGTTGAAGTACGATGGTGTTGGAAGTAAACGAGGGAAATTTTGAACAAGAGGTTTTGAGCAGCGACTTACCGGTGATGGTGGATTTCTGGGCGGCCTGGTGCGGCCCGTGCCGGAGCATGGCCCCGGTCGTCGAACAGGTGGCGGACGAATTCAACGGGCAGATTAAGGTCGCCAAGCTTAACGTTGATGATAACAAGGACATTACGCAGCGTTACGGTATTAAAGGCATCCCGACGCTGCTTTTCTTCCAGAAGGGCAAAGTAGTAGCGCAAGAGGTGGGATACTCACCCAAGGATTCCGTTATCAAGAAATTGAAATACCTTCTCGGGGACAGCCAATGAGCTTGGTTGCCGGACGATGAAACGCGTTTAACATAACCTGCGGCGGGAGTAGAAAGGGCGCAAACGGCCCCCGCGGCGAAGCGGGAAGATTCCAGGCCGGGTCGAGTTGCATGCGCGAATGGTTATGTGATATACTACTTCCGATGTGTGTTTTGAGCGTGCGAGGTTTTGGCAAAGAGTGGGGGTTCCCACTCTTTCGTCTTAATAAAGAATTTGTTCAGCAGGTGTAGCAGTGCGTTAACGTAAGGTACATCTAAAATGTAAACAAAGACCCGTAAGCTTGTTACTTTGAAGCAGTAGCGTAACAAAGACGGAGCGCAACGAGAAGTAATGCGGTCTGACGCAGCAATGCGTTGCTTATCGTTGCGCCTTACGAAAGAACGATAGGGAGTTATGTCAGTGGGAAACGGCATTGTTGGAATGGTAGAAGAGATTGCAGCGCCGTTGGTTGAGGAGCTCGGGTTGGAGCTCGTTGATGTACAGTTCCGTAAGGAGGAGGGCCGGTGGTTCCTCCGTGTTTTTATAGATAATCCCGGGGGAGAGGTGGGACTCGGTGACTGCGAGACTGTGTCCGTACCTCTCGGGCGTTTGTTGGACGAACGGAACGTCATCCCCCAGGCATATTTTCTGGAGGTATCGACTCCCGGAGTAGAGCGGGTTTTGAAAAAGCCGTCGGACTTCCGTCGTTTTACCGATCGGGAGGTTTTGGTGGTAACCCACAAACCCCTGCAGGGGCGGCGCAAGTTTACCGGGAAAATTATTTCCTCTGGTGAAGACGCGGTACGGCTTATGATTGAGGGAACAACCATCGAGATCCCTTTCGCGGACATTTCCAGAGCAAATCTTATATTTAAAATGTGATTCGAGGGGAGGTGTAAAGTATTGAATACAGAGTTTCTGCGAGCGCTTCGCGATTTGGAGAAAGAGAAAGGCATTTCGATCGAATTGCTTCTTTCAGCCATTGAAGCCGCGCTCCTTTCAGCCTACAAGCGAAATTTTGGTTCGTCACAAAACGCCAGGGTGAATATAGATCGCACAACCGGGGAATGCCAGGTTTTTGCGCAACGCCTGGTTGTGGAGGATGTTACTGATCCACGGGCGGAGGTTTCACCTGACGAAGCGAAGGAAATAGATGTTCGTTATATGCCTGGAGATATCGTCGAACAAGAAGTCACCCCGCGGGATTTTGGCCGTATTGCCGCGCAGACCGCTAAGCAGGTGGTGGTGCAGAGGATTCGCGAAGCCGAGCGGAATATGATTTATGAAGCCTTCGCCAACCGCGAAGGAGACATTTTAACCGGCACAATTCAGAGGGTTGAACAGCGTCACGTCTATATCGAACTCGGTAAAACCGAGGCCATACTCCCGCCGGTGGAGCAGATGCCCGGCGAGAGATACAGGCAGGGCGACCGGATCCGGGCATACATACTGGAGGTCCGAAAAACAACCAAAGGGCCGCAGATCATTGTTTCGCGTACCCACCCGGGTTTCTTGCGTCGGCTTTTTGAACTTGAGGTGCCGGAACTTCAGGAGGGAATCCTCGAGTTGAAGGCGGTGGCGCGTGAGGCAGGTGTGCGCTCCAAAGTGGCGGTATGTTCAAACGATACGAATGTCGACCCTGTAGGTGCCTGCGTGGGGCCGAAAGGTATCAGGGTACAGGCGGTTGTCAACGAGTTGCGGAATGAAAAAATTGACATAATTCGCTGGGACCCTGATCCTTCAAGGTTTGTGGCTGAGGCGTTAAGCCCGGCGAAGGCTGTCGCCGCTGAGATCTGGGAGGAAGAAAAGATCGCGCGGGTGATCGTTCCCGATAATCAGTTGTCACTCGCAATCGGCAGGGAGGGGCAAAACGCCCGGCTTGCAGCCAAGATTACCGGGTGGAAAATCGACATCAAGAGCGAATCGCAGATGGAAGAGATTTACGCTCAGGAATATGCCTCCATGTACGAGAATGATGAAGAAATATACGCAAGTGATGCTGCCGAATCCGAATTCGCAAAGGGACCGGTATAGACGGAACTTGAAACGCCGGGATTTCTATCCGGCTTATTTAATATAAGGCCCGGCTTCATTGAAGACCGTGAGAACATGGACTGTAGAGGCAAGCCGGAGGTACGGAAGCGTATAATGAGGTTTTGGAACCGGGCTGAGTTTTAACAAGGTCTCCCAAGGTAGGGTTAAGGGAGGTATATGCGTTTTGCCGCGACCACGGAAGATTCCGCAGCGTCTTTGTGTCGGCTGCCGTGAGATGAAGCCGAAACGTGAACTGATACGTATAGTACGTACACCGGAAGAACGAATCGCTGTTGATCCGACCGGGAAAATGCCTGGTCGCGGAGTATATATATGCCCGTCAGAGCGCTGTTTAAAAGAAGCAATAAAGGGAAAAAGGATAGGGCGTGCTCTCGAACGGGCTTTACCGGAAGAAACTGTAAAGGCAATCCGGGAGGAGTTGATACGCCAGTGTCCAAAGACGTCAGACAGTATTTAGGGCTCGGCCAGCGAGCCGGCCAGGTTGTCTCCGGCGATTTCGTTGTAAGAGCGAAGGTGCGAAAAAGGGAAGCCCGTCTGGTAATCGTAGCCACCGACGCCGCCGCCCACACCTTTAAGGACTTTCAACGGTTCAGCCGCGGGACGGAAATCAAGGTCATCTGCTTTGGGATGAAAGCCGAATTGGGTGCGGCCCTCGGCCGCCCGCCGCGAGCTGTGGTTGCGATACTCGATGACCATCTTGCGGCAAGGATTTTGGACGTAATTGCGAGCGGTAAGGCATAGAAGAGTGTTGCAAAACAAATGCCTCCGGCATCGTACATCAGACTTCTGAAATGGACAGACCCGTTTTGCGGCAGTCTCCCAGGAGAGGGCTGTAAAACGGATCACCGGCAGTCTGCAACGGCCTCCCGGCAGTAGATTTGAGGAGTCTCATTCGTAAGGAAGGGATGAGCTTCTCTCTTATCGTATGTTTTTGGGAGGAACCATAAAACGATAAAAGTAATGCCGCCCGTCGGACGGGCGATGGTCTTAATGGGTCCTGTTCCCGGTAAGTATGGAGGTGTTTGAATGGTGAAGAAGAGGGTGCACGAAATTGCCAAAGAATTAAAAATAGAAAGCAAGGATCTTATTAAGAAGCTTGTTGACCTTGGAATAAAGGTTAAATGTAATTTTTCGACGTTAGATGACGAGGAGGTAATCAAGGTAAGGGAAGCTCTTTCTGCGGAAATACCCAAAACTACAAAAAAAAGCGCCGGGACAAAAGCCGCGGCCACGGAAACAGCGCCGGCGGACGGCGGTGCTCGGAAAGCGGAAGTTTCGGCCGAGGTGAACAGTCCGGCTGCGGCGTTAAAGCCGGAAACTAAGGAGAATCAGCCCGGGGCGGAAGATAAGGCCGAACCGAAGACGGTGAAACCGGAGAGGACGCAGTCGTTGTCCAAATTCGGGCCGGGGCTGGTGGATAAGGTTCCCCAACGGCCGCCGGACCGCCGTTTTGCGGAGCGGCCGCTTGCGTTTGAAAAGAAGGCAAGCCGGGGTATTTTCTCCGGGATTACCGCCCCGGCGCCTCAACAGGAGGCGAAGGTCACCCCTGAAGAAAGACCTGACCTGATCGCTTCAGCCGATCATGAGGCTGCTCCTTTCCCCGAAGAGACACGGGACTTAAAAGAGACCGCCGTGAAGCCTATTCCTAAGGAGTCAACCGAACCGGGTAATCAGCCCCAAGCGCCTTCTCCGCCAAAGGCTAAAGCGCCTGACCCCAGGTTTGAATCCAGAGGCGGCCAGGGTAAACCATCTGCGCCACGGCCTTGGGAAGGGCGGAGACCGGATAGCCGGGTTCCGACGCAGGGACATGGAGCAATCAGCGGGCAAAGACCGGCTCAGGGTCCCGGACGCAGGCCGTCGCCAGGAACAGGAGCAAGACCTGCTCCCGGTACGGGAGGAAGGCCTGCTCCCGGAGGAAGACCGAATCATGCGGGACCTAGACAACCTTCGTTCGGGCATTCAGCGCCTCGCCCCGACGGGCGGCATACCGGCTACGGCGAGCGGAAGGCCCCGTATCCGGCCTCCGACACACGTCCGCCCAAACTTGCGCCGATTCCGCCACCGCCGCAAACCGATAAAAACAAGTCGTCGCAAAAGCAGGAACAGCGGCCGAAAACCGATAAGAAGGTCAAGGATAAAACGGCCGACCGTCTTGTGCCGCTGCGGGAAGAGGAAGGGGAAAAGCTGCGGGGCAAGCTCTTGAAACGGCGCGGTAAGGCGGAGTCGCAACCGGTCCTGGTTAGACCGGCGGAGAGAAAGCCGGTCCAGATTGGAGAGACTATTACCGTCAAGGATCTGGCGGAAAAGATGCAGCGTAAAGCCGCCGACCTTATTAAGAAATTAATGGCGCTGGGAATGTTCGTGACAATTAACCAGGAGATCGATTCCGATACGGCGGTCATCCTTGCCCAGGAGTTCGGATACCAGGTTGAGGTAAAGCCGGAATTCGACATAGAGTCGCTGCTGGTGGAGGAACCGGAAAACGATCCGGAGAAATGCAAACCCCGTTCACCGATAGTCACAGTGATGGGTCATGTCGATCACGGTAAAACCTCGCTCCTGGACTCCATTCGGAAAACGCACGTAACAGCGACCGAAGCCGGAGGAATAACCCAGCATATCGGCGCTTACCAGGTGGAGAAGAATAGCAGGAAGATAACGTTTATCGACACCCCCGGCCACGAAGCGTTTACCGCGATGCGCGCCCGCGGGGCAAACGTTACCGACGTTGTTGTTCTGGTGGTTGCGGCGGACGACGGAGTGATGCCGCAAACCGTTGAAGCGATCAATCACGCACGCGCAGCGGGGGTACCGATTGTCGTCGCGCTTAACAAGATGGACAAAGAGAACGCAAAACCCGACCGGGTTAAGAAGGAACTGGCCGATCAGGGCCTTGTTCCCGAGGAATGGGCGGGCGATACGGTTTGTGTTCCTGTTTCGGCGCTTAAGAACCAGGGAATTGAAGACCTTTTGGAAATGATATTGCTGGTGTCGGATGTTCTGGAACTCAAAGCCAACCCTGATTGTCCGGCCAGAGGGACCATCGTTGAATCGAAACTTGATAAGGGACGCGGCCCGGTTGCCACGGTCCTGGTTCAAAACGGCACGCTTAAGGTCGGCGACACCCTTGTTACCGGAGGCCATTTTGCCCGTGTCCGGGCCATGATCGACGATAAGAGCAAAAGAGTGAACCATATCGGACCCTCCACACCTGTCGAGGTACTCGGGTTTTCCGAGGTGCCCGAGGCAGGGGAACCCTTTGTGGTGATTGACGAACACCTTGCCCGGCAGATAGTCCAGAAAAGAATCGCTAAGAAGCGGGAAGACGAAGCCAAAGCGCGCGCGAAAATGGCCCTTGAAGATGTGTACGCCCGTATTAAGGAAGGTCAGATCAAGGAACTGCCGTTAATAGTGAAGGCGGACGTTCAGGGCTCGGCGGAGGCGCTGAGTAAAGCTTTGGAACGTCTAGGTACGGAAGAGGTCCGGGTCAACCTTATTCACACCGGCGTCGGGGCGATTACCGAAACCGACATCATGCTCGCGTCGGCTGCCGGAGCGATAATAATCGGTTTCAACGTAAGGCCGGATGTTAACGCCCGCAAGGCGCAGGAACGTGAAAAGATAGACACCCGGCTATACCAGGTGATCTACGAAGCGATAAATGACGTAAAAGCGGCGCTCTCCGGGCTCCTCGAGCCGGATTACCGGGAGGTCATCCTCGGGCGCGCCGAGGTGCGCAAGGTTTTTCATGCCTCAAAGGTAGGAACGATCGCCGGTTGTTATGTCACCGAGGGTAAAGTGAGCCGGGATGCAGGCGTCAGGGTTGTACGCGGCGGTGTGGTGGTTCACACCGGTAAGATAGACTCGCTTAAACGCTTCAAGGACGATGTGCGGGATGTGGCTCAGGGGTTCGAGTGCGGGCTGATGGTCGAAAACTTCAATGACCTCGAAGAAGGGGACGAACTGGAGTTCTACACTGTGGAGGCCGTTAAGCGGCACCTGGAGTAAACCCAAACGCATTTCGGGGCTTGGATTGGAGGTAATATTATGACTCATCGCGTGGCGCGGTTGGCCGAGGCAATAAAAGAAGAGATGGCGGAAATCATAAGGACCGAGTTAAAGGACCCGCGGCTTGGGTTCGCCACCGTGACCCGGGTGGAGGTGTCCAACGACTTCCGGTACGCCAAGGTCCTTGTCAGCGTTTACGGGTCTCCCGAAGACGGGGAGGCTACGCTGTCCGTTCTGGAAAGGGCGATGGGTTTTATCCGCAGCCTCCTGGGGCGCCGTCTCCGGCTCCGCTACGCCCCGGAAATTAGTTTTAAGCTTGACCCGTCGATGGGTTTCGGAGCCAGTGTTACACGTATACTTAATGAATTAAAAAAAGAAGGAACGCAGGATGAACAGCCTTAGCGACATAGCCGGTGTGCTTAAGGCGGCCAAGCGTCTTGTCTTCACCGGACACGTGATGCCGGACGGGGACTGCATAGGTTCGATGCTGGCCCTGGGTCTGGTGATGGAACGGGAAGACAAAGAAGTAGTCTTTGTTTCCCCGGGGCCGCTTCCGTCGATTTATCGCTTTTTACCCGGCGTGGAACGCATTAAGGTCAGCCCTTCGCTCCCGGAAATGACCGGGGACGGTCCCGGACTGGTGGTCATAGTCGACACTTCGGTTCCTGCAAGACTGGGCGATTTTCTTCCCGTTATCGAAGAATTGCAGCACTCGGGTTATCGGACGGTCCTTCTGGACCACCATATTTCCGCGCTTCCGTATGCGGATGTGAATTATATCGATCCGGACGCTTCGGCGGTGGGCGAGATTGTGTTCGACTTGATAAAAATGCTGGGACACGAAATCGACAAAACGATCGCGACGTGTCTGTATGTGACCGTCGCTACGGATACCGGGGGGTTCCGTTATGAGACAACCACTCCTCAAACCCACCGGAAAGTGGCGGACTTGATCGAAGCCGGAATCGATGTAAGGGCGATCAGCCTGCAGATTTTTGAGGAAAAGCCTTTAAAAAGCTTTAAAGTCTTGAGCACTGTTTTGAACACCCTGGAATTGAGTCCCTGCGGCCGGATCGGGTGGTTTACGCTCAATCTGGCTACGGCGAATCACCTGGAGGTTGAGGACGAGCATATCGACGGCGTTGTTAATTACGCCCGCCAGGTCAGGGGAGTCGAAATAGCGCTCTTGTTCCGCGAGGTTGAAGGGGGATATGTTAAGGTCAGTTTTCGCTCGAAGAACTATGTTGATGTGAGTAAGCTTGCCGGTGAATTCGGCGGCGGCGGTCACCCGCGGGCTGCCGGGGCACTGGTTAAGGGCAATATAGACAAGATAAAGAAAGCGGTCCTGGACGCCGGTATGATGTTTCTTGAGCAAGCCGGGACGGGGAATTAGAATTTGGAAGGCGTCCTTAACGTCCTCAAGCCGCCGGGGATGACCTCGCATGATGTCGTCAACCGGGTGCGGAGACTTACCGGCGTTAAGAGGGTGGGACATACCGGTACGCTCGACCCGACGGCCGCCGGGGTTCTGGTAATCTTGCTCGGCAGGGCGACCCGGGCGGCGCAGTTTATGGCCGACCATGACAAGGAATACCGGGCCGAGGCTGTATTCGGCGTTGAAACCGATACCCAGGACGCCGCCGGGAAGGTGGTGGCGGTGGGAGATGCCTCCGGTTTAAGCGCGGAAGATGTACTGCGGGTTTTACCCTGTTTTCGGGGCGCCATCGAACAGGCGCCACCGATGGTCTCGGCGGTTCACCACCGGGGGAAGAGACTGTACGAACTGGCGAGAGCCGGGGAAACGGTGGAGGTTCCCCCGCGCAGGGTTGAGGTTTATACCCTGGATCTGATAAAGGGTGATTGGGGGAGCAAACGTCCCAGGGCTCTTTTCCATGTATCCTGCTCTAAGGGAACCTACGTGCGGACGATTATCACCGCTGTCGGACGAGCGCTGGGTTGCAGGGCGTACCTGAGTTTCCTGCTGCGGACCCGTGTCGGGGGGATTACTATAGGGACGGCGCAGACCCTCGAAGAACTCGAGTCGGCAAATGCAGCCGCGGGATTGAGCGGTGTGATAATTCCGGTTAATGAAGCCCTCGGGCGAATCCCTGCGGTAACAATTAAGTCTTCGGCCGTTAAAGCGGTACAGAGCGGCAGCCGCCTGTATCCCGCCGGGATGGAGGGCGAAACGGAACGGTTCGCGGCCGGTACGGCGGTCCGCCTGGTTTATGAAGAAGAGCTTGTGGCTGTCGCCCGGGTGGAATGTTTGGATGATGGGCGGACAGCGTATAAGCCTGTTTGGGTGTATTCGGTGTCGGCAGAGTAATACTTGTTATAAGTTTGAAATGAACATGGGGCGACCCGTAAGCTGGTTACTTAGAACGCGGCGAGGAGCGAACAGTACAAGGAAGGTGTAGACGGACAGGCCGGAGCGTATACGGAAATACGTGAGGACCTGGCCGGCGAGCCTGACGCAGCAATGCGTTGCTTATCGTCGCGCTCCACGAAAGAACACTTATCTTCGGGGAGGTTCGACGTTGGATATCCTAACCGAATATCATGGTCTTGCGCGAGTATATAAGAACATTTGCGTCGGACTTGGAAATTTCGACGGAGTACATCTTGGCCACCAGCGGCTGATCAACCGGCTGGTTTCACACGCCCGCCGTAATGCGGGAACAGCCGTGGTCTTTACATTTGAACCCCATCCCGCCATGGTTTTAAACCCGGCAGCCGCACCCCCGCTCTTGCTGGCGCCGGAATATAAACAGCGTTTGATCAGCGGCCTGGGCGTCGATGTTTTATTAGCCGTTCGTTTTACGAAGGAGTTTGCGCAACTTACACCGGAAGCGTTTATCCGGGATGTCCTTCGTGCCGAGCTGGGAGCCAGGGCTGTTTTCGTGGGCTACAACTACACCTTTGGGCACCGGGGAGCGGGGACGCCGGAGACCTTGCGCACCTTCGCCGAGGAAAACGATTACAAACTTGAGGTTATTCCTCCGGTGATGCTGGAAGGAAAGCCGGTATCCTCAACGCTTATTAGGAATTTGTTGAACGAAGGAAAAGTGGAAGAAGCGCGCCGCTATTTAGGGTATTACCCGGTGTATAAAGGGAAGGTGGTTACCGGAGAGAGCCGTGGTTCCAAAATGGGCTTCCCGACCGCCAACCTGGAGGTCGAAGAGAGGATACTTGTACCGGCTAACGGTGTCTATGCGGTGAAGCTGCTGATTGACGGGGAAAGGTTCCTTGGTGTCGCCAACATCGGCGTGTGCCCGACCTTCACAGGCGGCGCTGTGCGGAAAAGGCGGATAGAGGTCTTTGTTTTTGATTTTCACGGTGATCTTTACGAGAAAGACCTCGAGGTCTTGTTCACCAGGCGGCTCCGGGAGGAACGGCGTTTTGGGTCGGCCGCGGAGCTTGTGGAACAGATCAGGCTTGACGTTGCCGCCGCCAGGGCGCTTGCTGAATGAGACCAAACTGGTTTTTTTATTATAAAGACACAGGGTAATTTGGCATAATGCTTTTAAGGGGTGAAGTGTTAGGTGACGGCTGAATAGTTACATGATTTACAGGGTGCCCTGTTTGTGCTAAAATTGCACTTGAACGCTTCAAAGGTAAGGGGAACTGCCGTGTCCTATGCGAGTATAACCCCCAACGCGGTTGACCTGAGGATCTGGCTTGACCAGATTGCGTTGATCTGCTTGAGCAAGGAGTTCCAAAAGCTGAAGAACGAACTGGAGTCCTTCTACGGGGAAGTAAACGTACCTCAGGCGGACGTTACGGCGTTTGCGGATGCGTTGTACACGTTTCTGACCGAATATGAAGAGGCGGCGCTAACGAGTTCGTCCTGAGGAGTGGTAATCATTTAACCCATGCGCGGAGTGTTTGAATAGTAAGAGGAGTATATATGCGGGTTATTATTACGGAGCACGCTGTCAAGCGGCTTCGTGAGCCGCGCCAGCAGGAAATTACGACAAGTGACATCACTGCTGCCGCGGAATCGATTCCTGGAACAATTGTTACAGCTACGCGTTTTCGTGGGTTTGTGGCCCGGCTCGGCAGGATGTTCGATATCGTAGCAAAGGACATCCCCGAAGGGCGTCTCGTAATTACGGTTATCGGTAAATGAACCGTGAGCGTGGTAGGACGAGTAAACGTTGTACTATGCTCATGGCAATTAGGGAGGAGGTGAAGGCGGTGGCGCTGACGGTGGAGAAAAAACAATCGATCATAGAATCTTACAGAGTGCATGAGAATGATACCGGCTCTCCCGAAGTGCAGATTGCCATCCTGACCGAAAGAATCAACCTGTTGAGTGAGCATCTGAAAGCACATAAAAAGGATTTTCACTCACGGCGGGGTCTTTTAAAACTGGTCGGGCAGAGGCGGGCACTATTAAACTACTTGCGGGACTATGATTTCGAACGGTACCAGCGGTTGATCGAAAGACTAGGTCTGAGAAAATAGCGGGGTGACCCCCCATTTTTTTTAGGAGGCTGTAATCCTTAATGCCACAAAGCAATATTATAACCAAAGAGATGGTGATCGGCGGGCGAAGGTTTAGTCTTGAAACCGGCCGCGTTGCCAAGCAGGCGTCCGGCGCCGTTATCGCGAGATACGGCGATACGATGGTCCTTGCCACGGCGACCCTGGCCGCCAACGCGCGGGAAGGGATAGACTTTTTCCCGCTGCTTGTCGATTACGAGGAACGACACTACGCTGTCGGTAAGATACCGGGTGGTTTCCTGCGGCGTGAGGGAAGGCCCGGCGAAAAAGCCGTCCTTTCGGCAAGAATCATCGACCGTTCCATCCGCCCGCTGTTTCCGGGAAAGATGCGCCGTGATGTACATGTGGTGACGACGGTCCTTTCCGTGGACCAGGATTGTTCCCCGGGAATCACGGCGATGATCGGCGCTTCGGCGGCGCTCGCGCTTTCCGAAATACCGTTTGACGGGCCGATCGGCGGCGTGATCGTGGGAATGGTCGACGGCGAGTTCGTCATCAACCCCACAGTGGACCAGGAAGACCAGAACCGGCTTAACGTGATAGTCGCCGGTACGCGTGAGGCCATTATGATGGTGGAGTGCGGCGCGAAAGAGGCGTCCGAAGACACCGTCGTTAGAGCGATAGAGCTGGGACATCGGACCATACGGGAGATTGTTGATTTCATCAGCGCTTTTCGCGAGGAAGCCGTGAATCACGGTCTTGCGGCCGCCAAGATCGAGTTTTCCTTCCCGGAGGCGGCTCCGGAAGTGGTGGACGAAATCACCGGGTCCATTCAATCGGCCCTCGGGGCGGTCGTGGGACGGTGTGCCGGTGAACGGTTGGATAAAAAGACCAGGGAGCAGCTCCTCGATGATGCCAAGGAAGAATTGGTCGCCGGGTTCCTTGAGAAGTATACGGAAGCCGAGGCGGGAATCCGGCATGTTGTGGAAAGGGTCGAGAAGGATGTCGTCCGTGAGTTTATCCGGAATGAAAAGATACGGATCGACGGGCGGGGCCTGAAAGAAATCAGAACGCTTTCAACGGAGGTCGGGATCCTTCCGAGAACCCACGGTTCCGGGCTCTTTTCGCGGGGGCAGACCCAGGTGATGTCGGTAGTGACGCTGGGTCCCGTCGGTGATGAGCAGATTCTGGACGGGCTCGGGCTCGAGGAAACGAAGCGCTTTATGCACCACTATAACTTTCCGCCGTTCAGCACGGGAGAGGTCCGTCCGATGCGTTCGCCCGGAAGGCGCGAGATAGGGCACGGCGCGCTGGTCGAACGGGCGCTGGAAGCCGTGATTCCGCCTGAAGACGTTTTTCCCTACACCATCAGGATAGTATCCGAGGTGCTGGAATCCAACGGCTCCAGTTCAATGGGCAGTGTTTGCGGCAGCACCCTGGCGCTGATGGATGCCGGAGTGCCGGTTAAAGAACCGGTGGCCGGGATCGCCATGGGTTTGATAAAAGATGGTGACAACGTGGACATTCTCACCGATATCCAGGGCTTTGAGGACCATCTGGGCGATATGGACTTCAAGGTAGCCGGTACGGCTCAGGGCATCACAGCCCTTCAGATGGATATAAAGATACCGGGCGTTACATCCGGGATTTTGGAGACCGCGCTGGCGCAGGCGCGTGAGGCACGGCTCTTCATTTTAGATCAGATAACGGGGACCATTCCGGAACCGCGTCCGGAGCTGTCACCTTATGCTCCGCGGGTCCTGCACACGGTCATTGATCCGGAGAAGATCCGGGACGTGATCGGCCCCGGAGGGAAAATAATCCGGAAAATCATCGAGATCACCGGAGCGGAAATTGATGTTGAAGACGACGGACGGGTTTTTGTAACGGCGCCGACCCAGGACACCGGGCTTCAAGCCATGGATATCATCAAAACGCTTACGGCGGAGGTTACCACGGGCCAGATTTATCTGGGGCGGGTCACGCGGGTTACCGATTTCGGCTGTTTTGTGGAGATAGTCCCGGGTGTTCTCGGACTGCCGGGCAAGGAGGGTCTGGTCCACATCTCGCAGCTTGCGCCGCAGCGGGTGGAGAAGGTGACTGACGTCGTAAAAGAAGGCGAACAGATTTCCGTTAAGGTAATCGGTTACGATAACCAGGGCAGGATCAAGCTGTCCAAGAAAGAGGCGATGCACCCGTCGGAACATCATGACAACAAGAGACCTGACAGACGGCCCCACCACCGGATGAGGATCGGCTCTAACAAATAAACGCGACGGCGAAGTGAGAGGTTGGAAGTGAGAGAGGGGTGGGAGTTGGTTTGTAAATCCCGTGTAAAGTCCGACCTCTTGCCTATCACCTCCCAGATATTACAGGCGGTTCTGCAACAGTTTCTTTTGAAAAGAGCCGCTATAAACCTCCTTCTAAGTGCATAAGCATTAACAAGAAGAATAGATCCCCTTAACGGGGATTTCGCCTTTTTGTAAGGAGGTTGTCCTTGTGCCCTGTATTATCATCCGTTTTAAAAAGATCGCCCGTTATTTGTTAATTGTTTTGCTGGGGATAGGCATTCCTTCGACCATTGGTTATTTGATAACCCTTCAGGAAAGAGCGGTATCGACAACGGCGCCGGCGCCGTTTTACCAGGGCCCCGGCGAAAAACGCCGCATTGCGCTTACCGTAAACGTTTACTGGGGAGAGGAATACCTGCCGAAGATGCTGCAGCGCCTCCGGGAGAATAAGGTCAAGGCCACCTTTTTCCTGGGGGGACAGTGGGTTGAAAAGTTTCCCGACCTTTCCAGGGACATAGCGAGGGATTTTGAGATCGGCAGCCACGGATACACCCACCCCCACCCGGACCAGCTGTCCCTGGCCGATAATCTCACCGAAATCACGCGATCGGAAACGGCTATCCGGCGAGCTACCGGAAGGAAGCCGCACCTTTTCGCGCCGCCTTACGGCGAGTCCGGTCCTGCGGTTCTCGATGCCGCCTATCAGGCTGACTACCGGGTGATTCTCTGGAGCATCGATCCGGTGGACTGGCGGAATCCCCCGGCGGCAGCGATCAGCGGCAAGATAATAAGCAAGGCGCACAACGGCGCTATTGTCCTGCTGCACCCCACAGCACCCACCGTCGAGGCGCTGCCGGCCATTATCAGCGAACTCACCGGACGCGGCTTCGAGTTTTCAACCGTATCCGAACTTCTGGCGGGATCCTGAACCCGGCATGCCGGCCGATTATATTTCTGCGTTTAACCCGGATCAGGCATGCTGATGCCGGCGCTGAAAAAAAGCACCGTTCTGTTTGCTGTTTTAGTCATACTAACGGTTATGGCGGGAATCATCGCCTGGCGCGTGAGGTTTTTTGAAACCGCCGGCCTGTTCCCCACTGCCGTCGCCGGGCGTACTATAGTCGTGGACCCCGGGCATGGCGGGGTCGACCCGGGGGCTCACTACCGCGGCGAGATCCTTGAAAAGGAGCTTGTTTTAAGCATCGCCGAGGAAGTCCGGCGTTATTTGACAAGCGCCGGCGCAGAGGTGATTATGACCAGGACGAGCGACCGGGACCTTGCCCCTCCGGACATCACTTCACTTGCGGCGCGAAAACGCCGGGATCTGAAGGCCCGGGTGAGTCTGGCGAACCGGGCGAAGGCGGACCTTTATTTGAGTATTCACATCAACAGTTCGCGCGACCCTAATAAAACCGGGGTTTATGTTTTTTACTCGCCGAAACCGGGAAGCAAGCAATTGGCGGAGCGTATTGAACAAGAAGCGTGGCGTTACTTGGGCAAGCAGCGGTCGCCGCTTCCCGGCACGTTCTACATACTCCGGGAAACGGAGATGCCGGCCGTTCTGGTCGAAGCAGGTTTCATCTCCAATCCTCAGGAGAAAAGGCTGTTGTGCGATAAGAGGTATCAGGAAAAAGTGGCCTGGGTTGTTTTCCGCGGTGTAGTGAGTTATTTTGAGCAGCCTTATCCCGGAGTCTTCAAGGGAAATGATATTCAACAAAAGTTATAAATAGAGGATTAGCACTGTTTCTGTAGAAAAGTCTCTTGTACAGCGACGGAAAAGGTGGTAGCAATGATAAAAATAGAAGAATTGCCAAACGGCGTGACGATTTTAACCGAAGAGATACCCCACGTTCGTTCAATAGCGATTGGTATTTGGATTGATGCCGGTTCACGGTATGAGGAGCCCGAACAAAACGGCATTACCCATTTTATCGAGCACGCCCTTTTCAAAGGGACAACCACCCGTTCGGCGAAAAAAATCACTGAAGAACTGGATGATGTCGGCGGTCAGCTTAACGCCTTCACCGGTAAAGAGGTTACCTGTTTTTACGCCAAGGTGCTGGATGAACACTTTGACCTTGCCGTCGACGTTTTAACCGACATGCTTTTCAACTCCTGTTTTAATCCTGAAGACCTGGAACGGGAAAAGAACGTTATCGTGGAAGAGATCAAGATGTACGAAGACACGCCCGACGAGTTGGTTCATGACGTTTTCAGCGGGACGTTGTGGCAGGGACACCCCCTGGGACGCCCGGTAATCGGGACCGAAGAAGTGGTACGCGGTCTTTCGCGTGAGAAGCTGCTTGGTTATTACGGGCGTCATTATCTCCACGGACGAATGGTGGTTTCGGTTGCCGGCAATATCGGTCATGAAAAGGCGGTAGCCGTTCTCAAGCCGGCTTTCAGTAAGGCGGGCGGAAACAGCGGGATGCGGCAACTCACACGGCCGGAGCCGAAAGCGGAAATCTGTCAGTGCAACCGCGACACGAAACAGGTACACATCTGTATCGGCACCCCGGGGGTTGCCCTCGGCGATGACCTGGTTTACGTCTTTCAGGTTCTCAGCACCATCCTCGGGGGGGGTATGAGTTCGCGGTTGTTCCAGCGGATAAGGGAAGAACGGGGACTGGTTTACTCGGTTTACTCTTACCACGCTTCGTATTATGACACGGGTTTGTTCTGCATTTACGCCGGCCTTGCCGCGCCGAACGTGGCCGAGGCGCTGGGGATGATCGCGAAGGAGGTTGTGTCGTTCCGCAATCACGAGATTACCGGCGAGGAACTGCTCCGGGCCAAAAATCAGCTGAAGGGGAGTTTTCTGCTCAGCCTGGAAAGCGTAACCACCCGGATGACCCGTATGGGGAAATCCCAGCTTTACCTGGGCAAGGTGGTTTCGCCCGAGGATATTGAAGCCCGGATCGAAGCGGTTTCCCTGGATGATGTTCACGGCCTCGCGAGCAAGGTTTTCAAGCCGGATAACTTCACATTCGCTTCCATCGGCCCCTGGGAGGACGCCGATGTATGGAATAACGCCCTGTCGAGGTTGTGCTGATGTTTGAAACCGGGATAGTGGAGGTCTTTATTCAGAAGCTTCCCGGCGCGGAAGACCTTCCACTGCCGGCGTATGCCACTCAAGATGCGTCGGGGGCCGACCTGCACGCCGCTGTTGACAAGGATGTGACGCTCCCGCCCGGCGAACGCTGCATAATTTCCACCGGCATTATGATCGCGCTGCCGAAGGGGTATGAAGCGCAGGTAAGACCCCGCAGCGGACTGGCGCTCAAGCACGGCGTCACGCTCCTCAATACCCCGGGCACGATAGATGCCGACTACCGCGGTGAGATCAGGGTAATCATGATAAATCTCGGGAAGGAACCCTTCGTGGTCAGGCGCGGCGACCGTATTGCGCAGCTTGTTGTCCAGCGAACGTTGAAGATAAGCTGGTCGCAGGCACGCGCCCTGGATGCCACTTACCGGGGTGAGGGCGGCTTCGGACACACCGGTTGAATCAGGGACAGTAGTAGTCAGTAGTCAGAATATAGAAGGTAGAATATAGAATGTAGAATAATGTAGGACTCGGAAACTTGTATTTCTCTTCTGTTCGGGTCCCCGACTCGTGACCCGTGACCCGCGACTTTTTTCCCCGGACTGAGGACTGAGGACTGAGGACCGAGGACCGAGGACCGAGGACTTGACTCGCAACTCGTAACCCGCAACTCGTAACTCGCAACTCTTCATATGGAATAATCCGGACTTCCGGTTCATAAGCATAGACCGGAGGTGGACAACATGCTCGTTACGCTTCTGTTCTTTTTCGGATTGCTTCTCTTTGTCGGTCTTTCAGTCAGGGAAAGGGCGCGCCAACAGTTGCTCAGGGCGACAAGAAGCGATATACGTCCTTCCCCCCTGTCCAACGCCCTTGCCTATGTAGTTGGTGTGGCGGGCGGAATTTACCTTTCATTATCCCTTCTGATCGATTTTCTCGGTGCGGACATACCGAACCGCATTACCGTCTGGAAGTTGGAGATGGAGCCTGTTGCCGTATTAGCCATAGGCCTGGCGCTCCTTCAGCCCTTTCTAACCCGTGTTTTGGATTACTTTCGCCGGGGCCGGCTTGAGCTTTAAAACAATACGGCGATGTACTACAGGGTAAATAGGCGCGGATCCACGCAAAATGACAAGAAAATAAACGAAATAAAAAGGGAATTGAACCACGGATTAACACAGATTATCACAGATAGGAATGATACAAATAAATCATAATCCGTGTCTATCTGTGTCCATCCGTGGTTAATGGTTCCGGCTTGTCCGGGTTAGGGTCTTTTAGTGTTATCGGGTAAGACAAGTCGGTTGGCTGCGTGCCGGCTGTCAAAACACAGCCGTTTCGGGACAGATAATAATAGTGTTTTAATCTGCAGGCTGGGGGCAGGACATGCGGTTGGGTGAGCTGGTAGGGAAGGAAATAGTCAATCTTTATGACGGGGCGCGCCTCGGCGTGGTCGGAGAGTCGGATATGGTCATTGACGGGGAATCCGGCCTGGTTCAAAGCATTATTCTACCACGCCGGATGAATGTCTTAACCATGTGGATGGACCGGCAGCACCTGGTGATACCGTGGGATTCGATTAAAAAGGTCGGGACTGAGGTAATCGTAATAGAACTCGACCACACCAGTCCGTCCGTCCGGCTCTAGAAAAAGCCGGTTTTCGATAAAACCGTTTTTACTAAAAGCAGAGTGTTCAAAACCCGCAACAGGTTCCTCAGGCGGGTTTTTTGTTTTGCCGAGGCCGCTGCTCCTGGAAATTTTGGAAATATGGCAGGAAAATAAGACCAAGCTGACGAAAAAGGTCAAGTGTTAATGATATTAAAATAAGGTGACGATTTGCTCGATATTCCATGCCCGCAAAGACTCGTCCTTATTCGTTACGACATTCAACTGAGCGCAGGGCCGCAGGGCCTTTCCCTGCCGCCTTATAAAGGCTCGACCTTTCGCGGCGGTTTCGCCGGGACGTTTCAGCGTCTGGTGTGCAGCACCGGGTCGAGGAAGTGCCGGACCTGTCCGGTTAAGGCGGAATGCCCGTACGCCCTGGTGTTCGAAAGCGAGCCGCCCGAAGGATCGGAAGCCCTGCGTAACTATCAAAGTATCCCCCGACCCTTCATTCTGGAGCCCCCTCTTGAAGACAAAACCGAGTACGTTCCCGGCGAACTCCTGGTTTTCCGGCTGTCTCTTTTCGGCCGTGCAGCAAACCTGCTGCCGTATTTCGTCGTCACCCTTGACGAATTCGCCCGGCGCGGTATCGGGAAGGGACGCCGCCCTTTCGACCTGGACCGGATCACAGCGGTTAATCCGCTTACCGGGGAAAAAGCGGTGATCTATGAGGGAACCGACAGGATAGTGCGCCCGCGCGATTTAAGCGTGACGGCGCGGGACGTATGGCTGTACGCCGCCGGGGAGACAGCCGGCGGCGATATCGGCGCCGCCCGTATCAGGTTTGTTACCCCGGCGCACATCAAATTCGAAGCCCATCCCGTTCGCGTACCCGAGTTCCACACGCTTATCCGCAACCTGCTCCGCCGTATATCCTCAATGTGCTACTTCCATCATGGTTTTGCTTATGAAGCGGACTTTCCGGCCGTAATCGCCGCCGCCGAGGCGGTTTACATCACGGAGGACCATACACGCTGGTTCGATTGGGAGCGCTACTCCTCCCGCCAGGCTCAGAAAGTACCCCTCGGCGGCATTATCGGCGACGCGTCTTATAAGGGGCCGCTTTCGGCCTTCTGGCCGCTGCTGCGCCTCGGTGAACTGCTGCACGTCGGCAAGGGGACCGTTTTCGGCCAGGGAAAGATAGCGGTCGAGAGGTTTTGAGTATTATAATAACGATTCTTCTTTTTTCAGCTCATCCAGGATTAATTTCGACTGTTTTATGAAGTATTTTTGTATCTCCGGCCAGGTTACGGTTCTCTTAAGCATAATGATTTCGTTCCTGGATTTATCAGCGTCTTCAAAATAGGTAAGACTCATTATCAGATGTTTGAAATTGATCTGCAAATGGGAGTACTTTCTTTTATAAAGGTTAAAAATCTCTTTCAGCGGTACTGCTTCATTGGCGATGAAATAAAGGTCGATAAAATCCTTTTTGCTTCCCCGGCTGCCGACTGTATCCAGCTTAATGGGGGCTAAATCTTGTATATCCGCGATATGACAATTTGACAAAATGTGCGTTGGAAAAACGAGACGGGGCGCGTAATAAAGAAAACTTACCTTTACGTTGTCAAGAACGCCGTGGAGCGTGCTTCTCTTCATATCTGTTAGGACAAAGTTTCCTGCAGCATTAAGCTCTTCGCGAAGTATAGAAGCGTCAAAATCATGGTGCGTAAAAAAGTCGAAGTCTTCGGAAATACGATGGCCGAGATGGAGCGCAACGGCGGTGCCTCCGGCGAGATAAAAGCTTTGAAGGCTTGGAATACCGGCTATGCGTCCCAGGACTTCGAGCCCGCCCGGTGCGAGCACGGATGTAAACACTTTAATTCACCTTTTTTCAGGCCAAAATAAGTCATCCAGAAATAACCCGTCTTACGCGAAAGAGAACGGCTGTGTTTTACTACCTCCCTCAGATACCGGTCGGGATAGTTGTTCAACAGCCAGAAAAAGCTTCGGTCATCGCTATGGTCGAGGAGTCTTTCAATAATAAAGTAGTAATCCGCTTCTGTATCTAAAGATTCGAAGTCTACGTCCCAAAAAAACGGTTTGGTGAATTTGGGCAAGGAAGACACGTGCAATTACCTCGTTTTGTTTATAAACTTTCCTTTACTTTTATTATTTTATCACAGCCCGGAAAATGGCACCAACCGAAAAGCGGCTTTATCATCGTTTTTGTTTCAGAACGAAATGCCTTACCTTCCTTCAGATATGGCGCCGCCCGATCAGTTGGTCTACCACGTGACCTGGGAGCCGTCATCTTCAACCGTTTACCTCGAGTCCGGCGATTAGCCGTCAGGCGCGGTTATAGAAAAAAGGAACGCACTGTATTGAGCGGCAAGAAAAAACGATAGCAGCGGGAAAAACAAAACGGTTTACTAAAACGGAAGGGGCATCTTCTAAAGGAAGGTGCTCCTGCTGTTTGGGAGGCGGGAAGTTGGACTATATACATTAGGGCAAAAGCCATTCGCCGTCGTCGTCCCCCATGAGAGCAGTGCTCCGGACCGACGGCGACATCGGCTTGCCTCGGAGCGAAGCACGGCGTACGTATAGAGCCTGACATTACCTTTTCAATGAGGCCGGATTGGGCAATAAACAGCCTATTTCTATGTCTGTCAAATACTTTCCGTGAATTCGGCACGATGTGTGCGCCTGTTCGCTTAGCCGAGTCTTCACCGTGTCGCGTAGACGGCCCTCCGTCAGAGCTCTCATTGTGGGACGAACGCCAGCGGGGTGGGAATTCTCATTACCGGTTATTGTCAATGGAACCGCTCCATGACAGTCAAAAGTGAAGTAAGGTACAGAATTGAACGGTTTTATATATAGCCCATTTAAATGAAGAAATACAAGGGTGCTAGTGAGGAATTGGAATTGTCTCGGATATTTTCGCACTGTTTGCTGTTCCCTGATACATTCGGAAATGGCAGATATGACAGATGCAACCCGCCAGTATTTGGCGGAGTCAACATTTAATATAAAGTGTAGATTCACAACCGGATAATGACCAAAGTGTCCATCCGGCAGCGCCGCGGTCGTTGGTGGCGTGTAATATTCAGGATTCGAAAGGGAAAATTGGTGATGGCGTCGAAAACAGTACCAGGGGATCATTGGTAGTAAGGACCTGGTCGGTGATAGAATGAGAACCAACCCGAAAAAGGGCTTCATCAATCGCTGCCGCTCGGCAATGGGGCGTATTTACCTCATAGACGCCCTGGTGCGCAGCCGGACGTTCCCCAGTGTTTCCAGGCTGGTGGATGAACTGGAGGTCAGCCGGCGCACCGTTGAACGCGAACTGGAATACTTACGCGACCAAATGAACGCTCCCTTGAGGTATGATCGGACGCGGGGCGGCTACTGCTACACGGCGGACTTTAGATTGCCACCATTCAGCCTATCCGAGGGCGAAGTCATCGCCCTGTTTATTGGGAGCAAGATCCTTTCCCAATACCGTGGCACTCCTTACGAAAAATTGATCAAGGGCGCTTTTGACAAGATCTGCCTGGCGCTTCCCGAAACCGTCTCCCTGGACTTCTCCCTAATCGACCAGACCATGTCCTTTGCGGTGGAACGTCCACGGGGAGACGAGCAACACCTGCTCCGAATGCAGGAACTACTGAACCGGGCCCTGCGTGAGCACCGTACCGTCGAGCTGGAATACTACACCGCCAGCCGCGACGCCGATACCTCTCGCCGGGTCGACCCCTACCACCTGCGGCACCACCGGGGAGCCTGGTATGTTGTCGGCTATTGCCATTTCCGGGCCGAGGTACGCATGTTCGCCCTCGACCGTATCACCAACCTCCAGGTGACCAAGGAACGCTTTACGCCCGATCCGAACTTTGACATCCAGACTTATGTGGAGGACAGCCTTGCCCTCGAACGCGGCGGTGAACTGGAAGAAGTCCATATCCGCTTCGATCGATTCCAGGCCCGCTACATCCGTGAGCGCCAGTGGCACTCCAGTCAGGAAATCACCGAACACCCGGACGGAACAATGACCCTTATGCTCCGCGTACGCGGCCTGGGTGAAGTTAAACGCTGGATAATGAGCTTTGGCCACCACGCCGAAGTCCTGGCTCCGGCCTGGCTGCGGGAGGAGGTGGCGGCGGAGGTGGAAATGATGGCCAAGAAGTATGGGATGGATTAAAAGACGTGTTATATCATCTAATATGGGGAAGTTGAGATCATGGACATTAACAAAACCCGAGGCGTTTTATACAAATTGGTTAATCTTTTGGGCGATATTCAGGCAATGTCCAGCGGTGACCCCAAAAAGATAACCAAGAGAGCCGGGCGGAGAGCGACCGGAAAAGCGTTCCGGAAGTTATTTAAGTGAGGTTTGCTTCCCAGTAGATTATTGGTTTGATTGATATCGGGTGTTCCGAAATGGGGGAGGAATATTTTGGCATATTATGCTCATTCCGACAACGAAAAGGATAGGAAGCAGTGGCACATGTTGCAAACCCATCTGCATGACACTGGCGAGACGGCCGCATTTTTTGCACGGGTTTTCGGTGCAAAAAAACTTGCTTATGTAGCAGGGCTTCTACATGATGTCGGCAAGTATGCTCCTGAGTTTCAAGATCGTCTTGACGGCCGGAATATTAAGGTTGACCACTCCACTCCGGGCGCGGTGGAAGCAGAAAAAAAGTATGGCCCGGTAGGCAGAGTATTGGCGTATACAATAGCCGGCCATCACTGCGGTCTCCCTGACTGGGGCAGCGGAGTTGACGAAGCCTCATTAGAAGCCAGATTAAAGAAGCAGTTAAATGATTATAGCGCTTTTATCCGGGAAATAGACCTGCCATCAGTCAAGGATATCGCTTTTCCCGCGATAAATCCCCTCACGGGCGAGGGGTTCAGTGCTCAGTTTCTCATCAGATTTCTGTATTCGTGCCTGGTTGATGCGGACTTTCTTGACACTGAGAAAGCGTTGAGTTCAGAAAAGGCGGCTGCTCGCTGCAGGCAGTTTCCGCTGGACAAATTTGCTGAGACTCTGGATCAATTTCTTGATCAATTGTGTGCTAAAGTTCCAGATACCGCCGTCAACAGGAAACGAGCAAAAGTCCTTGCCAATTGTCGGGAGAAGGCTCGGTATGCGCCTGGTCTCTTTACTCTTACTGTCCCGACGGGTGGCGGCAAAACACTGTCTTCCCTGAGCTTTGCACTAAGGCATGCCTTGCATTACGGACAAGACCGTGTGATATATGTAATACCTTACACCAGCATCATTGAGCAGAATGCGGCGGTATTCAAAAAGCTGCTCGGTGAGGAAAACGTTCTCGAGCACCACAGCAATTTTTCATATCCACAGGAAAGCCAAGCGGAAACGGAGTTTGAGAATGTGACCGAGATCGGGCAGAAATTAAAATTGGCTGCGGAGAACTGGGACATGCCTATCATTGCCACGACCAATGT
Source organism: Bacillota bacterium (assembly GCA_040755295.1). Taxonomy (NCBI): domain Bacteria; kingdom Bacillati; phylum Bacillota; species Bacillota bacterium. The sequence continues at coordinate 204,422 of JBFMBK010000004.1, forward strand.
ACAGTTTTTTGAATCCTTGTTTGCAGCCAAAAGTTCGAAGTGCCGTAAACTTCACAACGTTGCCAATAGTGTAATCATCATCGACGAAGCACAGATGATACCCACGGGTTTCTTGAAGCCTTGCCTGAATGCGGTGGTGGAACTGGTTGCCAATTACAAGACCACAGTGGTGTTGTGTACAGCGACACAGCCGGCTATCAAAAGATTTCTTCCGAAAGAAATCAACCCTATTGAAATAACTGATGATCCGAGAAGGCTATACGTATCCTTTAAAAGGGTACGAGTGTGCAACGTTGGAGCAGTGTCCGATGAGGAACTGGCGGGGAAGTTAGCCGGGCACGACCAGGTGTTATGCATTGTAAATTCCAAGAAACATGCCCGCTTACTGTATGAAAGAATTGGCGCTGGGGGGTTTCATTTAAGCACCAGGATGTGCCCGGTACACAGGACGGAGGTATTGAAAACAATAAAGGAAAGATTGAAGAAAGGGCAGATATGCCGGGTGGTTTCCACGCAATTAATTGAAGCCGGCGTGGATGTGGACTTTCCACAGGTGTACCGAAGTATGGCGGGTATCGATTCAATTGCCCAGGCGGCAGGGCGATGCAACAGGGAAGGCTTGCGTCGGGAAGGACATGTATATGTGTTTTGGCCGGATAAACATGGGATGCCCAAGGGGTGGTTGAGCCGTACTGCTTCCCTGGGCGGCATGATCTTTGCGCACAGTAATGATCCCTTGGGGATTGACGGAGTGCAAGAATACTTTGGTTCTTTGTATGATGTTGACGCCGCTGAATTGGATAAGGAGGGCATCCTGGTGGACATCAAGGAGCAGGAGAGACAGTTGAGGTTTCCTTTTCGCGCCATTGCAGATAAATTCAAGATGATAGACGACAATACCAGTACGGTTGTGATTCCTTGGAATGATGAATGTAAGAAGGCGCTGGCGGAAGCGGAGCACAGCCGATTTCCCGGGGTATACGCCAGGAGTCTGCAGCGATACGGGGTGGGGGTATATGAAAAGGAATTCAACGAACTATGTGGATGCGGAGCCTTGGAAGTAGTTGCCGGAAGGTTTTATGTATTGAAAAAGGAGGTGTTTGACAGTCATTACAGCCGGGAGACAGGACTTAAGCCTTTTACGGAAAGCATGTTTCTAAACGATACCTTAATCATTTGAGAGGGGGGGGAATGAGTATGGGCTATGGTATCCGGCTGTTGGTCTGGGGAGAATACGCCTGTTTTACCAGGCCGGAAATGAAAGTGGAAAGGGTCAGTTATGATGTGATGACTCCTTCCGCCGCCAGAGGCATACTGGAGGCGATTCACTGGAAGCCAGCCATAAAGTGGGTGGTGGACAAAATCCTTGTGCTAAACGAAATCAGATTTGACAATGTGCGCCGCAATGAGGTGGAAAGTAAAATCCCGGCCGGCAATGTTAGGAAAGCAATGAAGGGTGGGCCTGTCGTGCTATGCCAGTATGCTTCTGACGACCGGCAGCAAAGGGCCACCCTTCTTTTGCGCGATGTGGCGTACGTAATAGAAACACATTTTGAAATGACCGGAGAAGCAGGACCTGAAGACACACCGGATAAACACTATGCGGTTGCTTCACGCAGGGCCAGGCAGGGACAGTGTTTCCAGCAGCCTTATCTGGGGTGTAGAGAATTTCCGGCCAGGTTTCGGCTCATTGAGGAAGACGAACCGATGCCTCATTCTTTGCATAAGGGCGAAAAAGACCTGGGATGGATGTTGTTGGATATCGACCATGCGGATGAAATGAAACCCTTGTTCTTCAGGGCTACTATGAAAGACGGTTTGATTGAAATACCCCGGATGGAGGAAGGGGTGACCGTTAGGTGATCATCAATGCGCTGTACAAACACTATGAGACGCTGTTGAACGATGATGATTCCGGGGTCAGCAGGCCAGGGTTCAGCAAGGCAAAAGTTGGACACTGCCTGGTACTTTCCAAGGAAGGCCGGTTGTTGGACATCGTTGACCTACGGGTGGAGCGGGGTAACAAGCAAGTATCCAGAGAAATTGATGTACCTGAGCAGGGGAAAAAATCATCAAATATATTAGCAAACTTTATGTGCGGCAATTGTACTTATGTGTTGGGATTGGGTCAGGCGAACAAGGAAAGAAAGAAGGAAAGAAACCAAAAATGTTTTAAGGCATTTACCCAGCTACATAAGGAAATCTTGGAAGGTTCGGATGATGAAGGAGCGGTGGCGCTTCTGGAATTTCTGCGCCAGTGGGACATTGATTCCGCAGCTACGTATCCCGTGATTATCAGACACCTTGAAGGTTTGGCCGAAGGCAGCAACCTCGTTTTTAAACTTGAAGGGTCTGAGGGTTACATCCATGAGCGGAAGGCAGTGATGGATGCGTGGGACAAGCACAGGTCGGCCCAGGTGTCCAAGATAAAGATGCAATGTCTGGTCACCGGGCAAACAACGGAAATAGCTCGTCTGCATCCGAGTATCAAAGGCGTGACAGGAGCGCAGTCCATGGGAGCATCGTTGGTTTCTTTCAACCTTGATGCATTTACGTCATACGGGAAGGAGCAGAGCTTTAACGCGCCGGTGGGAAAGGAAGTGGCCTTCGGCTATACTACCGCACTGAACTACCTGCTAAGCAGTGGAAAACACCGTATTCGAATCGGTGACACGACTACGGTTTTTTGGGCGGAGTGTTCCACCAACGGCTTGGAAGAAGACCTGTTGGGGGCATTGTTTTTTCCGGTGATGGAAGACAGCGGTGAAGGTAAAAAGAAAGAAGGTGATTCTTTTCGTTGGACTAGGGATCCGCAGACGGCAAAACTCCTGCATGATATACTCCGCAGGGTCAAGTCCGGTAAGCCTGTCAGCCAGGGCCTAACAGGAGTTGATGAGGATACAAACTTTTTTATTCTGGGCTTGGCTCCCAATTCCAGCCGCCTGGCTGTTAGATTCTGGCAGGTGGATCGCTACGGAAAATTCATTGAAAAGATCGGCCAACACTATCGTGATCTTGCAATAGTAAAGAGGTTTGAAGGGGAACCGGACTATGTTTCGGTAGGGATGTTACTAAGGGAAACAGCTCCCCTCGGAGATACAAAAAGAATTTCACCATTGCTTGGCGGCGTACTAATGCGCTCTATTCTAACGGGTGCACCTTATCCAATGGCACTGTATAACTCAATCATTTCCCGGATAAGGGCGGATCAGGAGGTTAACTACGTACGAGCAGCCGTAATCAAAGCATGTTTAGTTAGAAAATGGCGTTTCTATCAAATAGGAACTGAGGAGGGTTTAACGATGGCCTTGAGTGAGCAAAACCGTAACACGGGGTACCTATTGGGGCGTTTGTTCGCCTTGCTGGAAAAAGCGCAAGAGGGTGCCAGTCCCGGAATAAATTCGACCATCAGGGACAAGTATTTCGGGGCAGCTTCCGCTTCGCCCGGGTCGGTCTTCCCCATCCTGTTAAGGCTTGCGCAGCACCACATTGCAAAAGCGGAATACGGATGGCATACAGATAAGCGAATAGAGGGAGTTATTTCCGACATCGATCGTTTTCCAGCTCATCTAAGCCTTGAGGAACAGGGACAGTTTGTCCTTGGTTATTATCAACAGCGCCAAGCGCTGTATGCAAAATCTGAAGAAAAGGAGAGTGCTGAATAATGTCCGATGCTATCAAAAATAGGTACGAGTTTGTGTTGTTGTTTGACGTAGAGAACGGAAATCCGAACGGTGACCCTGATGCCGGCAATATGCCGCGCATTGACGCCGAAACAGGTCTTGGATTGGTTACGGATGTTTGCTTGAAAAGGAAAATCAGAAATTATGTTGATATAGCAAAAAACGGATCAGAAGGTTACGACATCTACGTGCGTGAAGGGGCCGTATTAAACACCCAGCACAGAAAGGCGTATAGTTCTGTTGACCTCAAACCGGAACCCAAGAAACTGCCCAAAGACAGGGATAAATCAGAGGAGCTTACAGCTTTTATGTGTAGGCATTTTTACGATATTCGTACCTTCGGCGCAGTAATGACTACAGAGATTAACTGCGGGCAGGTGCGCGGTCCCGTACAACTTAGCTTTTCCCGTAGCATTGATCCTATAGTGCAGCAGGAGGTTACTATTACCAGAATGGCGGTAACGTCCGAAAAAGACGCCGAAAAGAAGGATAGAGAGATGGGACGCAAGTATATTGTGCCGTATGCCTTGTATAGAGCTGAAGGATTTGTTTCTGCCAAATTGGCGGAAAAGGTCGGATTCACTTCTGGAGATCTGGAGTTGCTTTGGGAAGCATTGATAAACATGTTTGACCATGACCGCTCTGCGGCCAGGGGTAAGATGACTTCAAGAAAGCTGATCATTTTTGAACATGAAACTGATCTGGGTCATGCACCTGCGCAAAAGCTATTTGATTTGGTTACGGTTTCTAGAAGGGATTCAACTCGTCCCCCCAGGGCCTATAGTGACTATGAAGTAGCTGTCAATGCGGGGGGAGTGCCTGTAGGAATAAAGTTGATAGAGAAATAATCGTGATAAAACATTATGCCGAAGATGACCTGCTACCCCTCTCCGGGATACAGCACCTTGCCTATTGCGAAAGGCAGTGGGCGCTGATTCACGTTGAAAACCAGTGGGTTGAAAACCTGCGGACTGCTGAAGGGAGAAATCTACATCAAAGGGCGGATAATCCGTTTTTTGCGGAAACACGCGGTGTGGTCAAGACAATACGGTCAGTCCCGCTTGTGTCTAAAACCCTTGGTCTGTACGGTGTAGCCGATGTAATTGAACTTCAGAAAGCGCCGGATGAGAGTACTGGTGTTAAATATAGCATTGTCGAATATAAACGGGGAAGGCCCAAACTCGATGACAAGGACGAGGTTCAATTGTGCGCCCAGGCCGTTTGCTTGGAAGAAATGCTTGAAATTACTCTTGATTACGGATATCTGTACTATGGCGAGACGAAACACAGGCAGAGGGTTGAATTTAATAACTCCTTAAGGACAAGGGTTAAGAAGCTGGCGGAGAGGATGCATGAATTATTTGCGAAAGGGGAAACCCCGCCGCCGGTGAAGGACAAGCGGTGTAAAAATTGTTCCCTGTCTGACATATGTGTTCCTAAGCTTGCAAAAGCCAATAAAAAGGTCGACAAATACTTGAGTAGCGTGATTGGTGAGATGAGGAACGAATAATCGGGGAGCACAGTATGAGAAGATTGCTCAATGTCCTTTACGTTACCAACCCGGAGTCCTATTTGGCAAAAGACGGGGAGAATCTTGTAGTAAGAGTTCAGGATAAAGAGGTTTTCAGGACTCCCATTCATTACCTGGAAGGCATAGTCACTTTTGGATACATGGGCGCAAGCCCGGCTTTGTTAGGTATGTGTATCGAAAAAGGAGTCGCGGTATCCTTTCTTACTCGGAGTGGTAGGCATCAGGCCACGTTGCATGGAATTCCAAAAGGGAACGTGCTTCTGCGGAGAAAACAGTACCGGTTGGCTGATTCCGAAGAAGATTCCGCAAAACTGGCTTCGATGTTTGTAATCGGGAAACTCGCCAACTGCAGGACGGTACTCCGGCGTTTTATGAGTGACTACGGCGCCAAAGTTCAGATCGAAGAAGTTGATCTGGTATGCAAACTGATGGCGCAAAATGTGATCCGGCTGAGCAATGAACCGTCACTTGATAAGGTGCGAGGAATCGAAGGGGAATCGGCACGAAAGTATTTTTCGGTCTTTGACAACTTAATAACATGCCAGAAACCCGAATTTTATATGCGGGGGAGAAACCGGCGACCACCCTTGGATAATGTGAACGCCTTATTGTCGTTTCTCTATAGCCTGCTGCTGCACGAAACCCGGGCAGCACTACAAACGGTGGGCTTAGACCCTTATGTTGGCTTTTTGCACCGTGACCGTCCGGGAAGAGCAGGGTTGGCCCTGGACCTGATGGAGGAATTCCGGCCGTATATGGCGGACAGGTTGGCCTTAAGTTTGATTAACCGGCGGCAAGTAACCGGCGACGGTTTCATACAAAAGGAATCGGGTGGGGTTATTATGAAAGACACTGTTCGCAAAGTGGTCATTGATGCTTGGCAAAAAAGGAAGCGGGAAGAAATAACCCATCCGTTTCTGGAAGAAAAGATACCTGTCGGCCTACTGCCATACGCCCAAGCATTATTACTGGCTCGTCATTTAAGGGGTGACATAGACGGATATCCTCCATTTGTCTGGAAATAGGGGTGACATGAAATGATGGTATTGATAACTTATGACGTAAACATTACTACTGAAGCCGGAAAGAAGAGGCTACGCCACGTTGCTAAGCAATGTGTTAATTACGGCCAGCGGGTTCAGAACTCCGTATTCGAGTGTTTGTTGGAACCTGCGCAGTTCGTTGCATTGAGAAATAAACTTGAAGCGATAATTGATAAGGAAAGTGACAGTCTGCGGTACTATTTTCTTGGCCGCAACTGGAGGCGAAGGATTGAACACGCCGGCTCGAATCGGGTTTTTGACCCGGAAGGAACGATGATAGTATAGTGCGAACCGCAAGCGAACATTAAAAGGCTAGGAGTGTCGCAAATCTCTATTCGTAAGTGGTTTGACCAATATTGGTCATGACACTGGAATATGAACTTGGATCTGGTATATGGTTCGCGGAAACGAGGTTTTACAACCTTGATAAACAAGGGTTTATGATGGGTGCAGTCGCCCCCCACGCGGGGGCGTGGATTGAAACAAACAGCCGGTGCTCGGGGCGCTGGCGGCGATGTGTCGCCCCCCACGCGGGGGCGTGGATTGAAACGAGCATGCGGCTGCCGTTGCTCCTGGCGCAGTTAAGTCGCCCCCCACGCGGGGGCGTGGATTGAAACCTTGATCGTGTCAACTATCAATTGACGTTGCATTTGTCGCCCCCCACGCGGGGGCGTGGATTGAAACTTCTACCGGCTGATGGTCAACTGTGACGACTTCGGGTCGCCCCCCACGCGGGGGCGTGGATTGAAACTAAGTCTCTTGGCTCTTGTTCAGGCTCTTGTTCAGTCGCCCCCCACGCGGGGGCGTGGATTGAAACATTTTGTCCGCCGCCTGGCGCTTCAATTTTCTGTGTCGCCCCCCACGCGGGGGCGTGGATTGAAACAGCCGAATCCGCGCCTGCCCGGCCTCCTGCAACTCGTCGCCCCCCACGCGGGGGCGTGGATTGAAACAATGATAAGCGGATAAGTCATTGCGCAAACCTCCTTGTCGCCCCCCACGCGGGGGCGTGGATTGAAACCAAAAACCTGGGATAATCCTTCACGGCCTCTTTTGTCGCCCCCCACGCGGGGGCGTGGATTGAAACTGGTATTACCCAAAACATATTTGAGTAAATTGGTGGGTCGCCCCCCACGCGGGGGCGTGGATTGAAACGAGGTCAGCGACACACAGGGATAAACCGCCCGAAGTCGCCCCCCACGCGGGGGCGTGGATTGAAACATAAAGGGCGAGTTTATGCGCTCACGGGTAAACAGTCGCCCCCCACGCGGGGGCGTGGATTGAAACGCTATGAACATGTCCGCCATATCGTCAGTGTCGAGTCGCCCCCCACGCGGGGGCGTGGATTGAAACTCCTCAACTCTCATCCTAAAGTACTAAAAAAATTAGTCGCCCCCCACGCGGGGGCGTGGATTGAAACTTTTGTGCACGCCTCAAAGTAAACGTCAACCGCTGTCGCCCCCCACGCGGGGGCGTGGATTGAAACAGTTACAGCACGTTGCCCAACACACCCTATATCCCGTCGCCCCCCACGCGGGGGCGTGGATTGAAACTTTTGACTTTGGTTGTTCGGCAGTAGCTTCGTCGGTCGCCCCCCACGCGGGGGCGTGGATTGAAACAGCAAGCCCTCCGCGATGTGCCGGGACTGGAGGTGTCGCCCCCCACGCGGGGGCGTGGATTGAAACTTTTCTGCTGGAAGGCGAACGCCAACGGCCTTTAAGTCGCCCCCCACGCGGGGGCGTGGATTGAAACTCCTCAACTCTCATCCTAAAGTACTAAAAAAATTGTCGCCCCCCACGCGGGGGCGTGGATTGAAACTTCTTTGATTCGTGCTGCCTTATCCCTCTCCTTGGTCGCCCCCCACGCGGGGGCGTGGATTGAAACCCTCATAGTTTATTACCTCAGCGTCAACCTTCTTTGTCGCCCCCCACGCGGGGGCGTGGATTGAAACTTAAAGCTAATGTCATTGTTGACCTTACCTCCTAGGTCGCCCCCCACGCGGGGGCGTGGATTGAAACCCGGTTGGAGTTATTGTCTTGATTACATCTACCTGTCGCCCCCCACGCGGGGGCGTGGATTGAAACTCCTAGAGACGTACAAGTGTTACACACGTGTCCAGGTCGCCCCCCACGCGGGGGCGTGGATTGAAACTGTTGATTGCTGTCCCATAATAAAGTTGGTAGAAGGTCGCCCCCCACGCGGGGGCGTGGATTGAAACTTTTCCACGAATTTAGCAAGTTGCTCTTGCCTTGTCGCCCCCCACGCGGGGGCGTGGATTGAAACATAAACTCATCCGGCCTACTCCAAAAGAACTCCGCGTCGCCCCCCACGCGGGGGCGTGGATTGAAACTTCAAGCAATTCCTTTGAGGGTTTACGCCCTTCGTTAACTGCGTCGCCCCCCACGCGGGGGCGTGGATTGAAACACTGCCCCGCCCCGCTTACGGTGCGCCCGGCTAATGTCGCCCCCCACGCGGGGGCGTGGATTGAAACTTGAAGGCAAGCTTCAGTCCGACAGCGGTTATGCGTCGCCCCCCACGCGGGGGCGTGGATTGAAACTTCGGAATATCCATATTCAGATTCAAAATCAAAATGTCGCCCCCCACGCGGGGGCGTGGATTGAAACACTCAACCCACAGTTATTTACGTTGGGTTGTTTAGTCGCCCCCCACGCGGGGGCGTGGATTGAAACTTTAACACTCTTGCGTAATAAGCTGGGATGCAAGAGTCGCCCCCCACGCGGGGGCGTGGATTGAAACTCGTCGCGGCGCTTCACTTCGCCACGGCCAAGGTGTCGCCCCCCACGCGGGGGCGTGGATTGAAACAATGAAGTCGCCAACATCACGGCCACCGGAAACTGTCGCCCCCCACGCGGGGGCGTGGATTGAAACCACTGGCCGTCTCCTTTCTCCAATTCCCCCACGGCGGTCGCCCCCCACGCGGGGGCGTGGATTGAAACATAAACTCATCCGGCCTACTCCAAAAGAACTCCGCGTCGCCCCCCACGCGGGGGCGTGGATTGAAACTTAACACCTCTGTTCTCAAGAACCTGTGAAAATGTCGCCCCCCACGCGGGGGCGTGGATTGAAACTCCTCAACTCTCATCCTAAAGTATT